>JAYUSC010000616.1:0-2819 GCA_043755885.1 Pseudanabaena sp.
GGATGTTTCAATTTAGCATCATTGCTGCGATCGGTGAGCTAGGCGCTCCTCAAGCATTTGAAATACTTACCGAAGCATTACAAAGTCCTAATGAGCTAGTTAAAATCGCTGCGATCGGCTCTCTTGGCGACCTTGGCAATCCCGCATCAGTGTCACTCTTGTTACCCCTAATCGAAGATCCCGACTGGCAGATTCGGCATCGAGTTGCACAGGCTCTCGCTCAGCTTGGTGGCTCTGAAGTCAAAGTTGCCCTAGAAAAGCTTGCCAATGATCCAATGCCCCAAGTTGCCGAAGCAACTCGATCGTTCTTAGCATGAAGTGCAAAATCCAAAGGGGGAGTTGTAGCGCAAAGCGCTACAACTCCCCCTTTGGATTTTGGCTACATCTTGAATTGGCATTATCCTAAACTAACGGGACGTTCCAATATATCCTCAATAGAGTAAGGACAATTGGCTGGAAATTCTAAATCGGTTTCTTTTTGTGCATTTAAACTAGCTACCACATAAGTTTCTGCTAACCACTCATCGGTTAAATACCGCTTGAGGCTAGGGCTATCTTTCAAATAACGATTTATATGAAGGCGTTCGCGCTGAACAGTTATTTGCCAACTTCTTGACCTAAGGTGTGCTTGATAGTCCCATTTGAGTAAATGATGCATAATCAATCGCATACTGCTCAATAAGCGATCGCGTTCTCGCTTTGACAAATCGCGTACCTCTTCTACCAAATTATCGATATCCAACTCAGCGAACTGACCTGCTGACAACAAATCAGCCATCTGTTCAGCCCAGAGTCCATAATCTTGCTCATATAGTACAGTCATTGCCACAATTCCAACTTAGACCGATGACGATTACTATATATTATTTTTTAGTGAGTTAATAAAAAAGGTAGGGGCAATTCATGTATTGCCCCTACCTTTTTTAGATGTTAAATGTAACCGCAACCAACCAAGTTCTAGAAGGAGAATGTGGTACGAATGACACCTACAGTCGCAGTGCCGTTAGCACTGTCGCTGCCTTGGTTAAACACAAAGTACACACCAGGAGTGATGCTGATATTCTTGGAAACACGGAAGCGATAGAGAGCTTCCAAGTGATAAGGAGTGCTAGCACTACCTTGTGCAGTACCACTAACACCAGTTCTCAACAGAGGCTGACCAAAAGAAAGCGCAGCAAGATCGCCTTCAGTGAACAAATCCTTAGCAGAGAGCGCTGCTAACCAGCTAGTGAATGTTGTACCAGCAGTTGCACCAGTAGCATTAGCAAAGGTGTAGGAACCCCATGTATTGAAGGTAAACTTCTTGGTGATGTCCCAAATCAAGCTACCGACAACGGTATCACTTCTGATCCCACTAATTGCACCAGCAGGTCCACCGAGAGAATCAACATTCAACCCAGATCCAAGTCTGTTACCAACTGTATAAGCATTGGCATAACCAACACCAAGAGTTAACGCATCAGAAGGCTTGATCACAAATTGAGCCGCAATCTTGGTATCACCACCAGTGACTCCACCTTGTCCAGTAGCAGCAGCAGCATTTGACGCAGTGTAAGCAGCTTGGAAGCTGATTTTGTCTGAAAGCGTCCAATCAAAACCAGCGATCGCTAAGCCAGATAGTGTTGTTGATGTAGGACCTTGTGCAGAAGCGATACGGGTCAAGGGACTGAAACGACCAAAGCGAGAAATCGTACCTTGGCTATCGCTTTCAAGTGGGTTTAGAGGATTAAGAATATCTTCTATAGCGCCGATCGGTGCAATGTATGCCTTGAAGTTGTCACCAACTGGGAACCTGTAGTACAAACGATTAATCTCGAAGTTATTAGCAGTACCATAGCCATCGTAAGACAAACGAGTGCTATTGCTACCAGCTAACTCTGTGAAGTTGTTCGTATTGCTCGATTGCAGACGAGTTCTCAACAAGTCCTTGCCAGTGAAGCTGGTGTCTAAGTTGAGGCGAACACGGTAGTTGAAAGCAATGTTAGTTCTGTCAACACCAGTTGCCGAAACTCCATCAGAACCACCAACTAGACCGAAGATAGCTTCGCCGCGTAGCTTGGTAGTGGTGGAGAATTGTTGAGCTTCGAGCTTAGCGGTCTTAGCGTCGAGAGCATCGACACGGCCACGAAGGGTTGCAAGTTCAGCAGCAAACTCTTCTTGCAGCTTTTGCAAAGTCGCTAGGTCTTCTTTGCTAACTTTGTCAGCCAAACCTGCGGAGATGATTTCGTTGATCTTGTCTAGACAAGCATTTAAGCCAGCAGCAAATTCGTAGCGGCTAGTTGCTTGCTTACCACGGAAGGTGCTATCAGGGTAGCCAGCGATACAACCGTAACGCTCTACCAAGGATTGCAATGCGGTGAAAGCCCAGTCAGTAGGGCGAACATCGCTAAGTTGAGATACTGAAGTTACATTTTGAGCTACAGCACTAGGACGAACTAAACTGTCAGTAGTGACTGAGCGGATTACTTGAGAATCTTGAGAAGCTTGGGCATTAGCAGCACCGCTAATTAGAGCCGATGCAGCAACGGCAGCAGATATGACAATGCTATAATTTTTCTTAGAAAGCTTAGACATAATAGATAGATTACCTTTCCTCACAACATGACAAAGTTGTTTACACCCGCCACATATATAAATGTAGCAGCAGTTGCAGTCAAAAGTGAAGTGTTTCTCAACACATTTGCTGTGTCTATAGATAAACCTAACTTACGACATAGTACTATCTTTGTTTTTTGTGATTTTCAAAAGATACTTTAATAAATTCAATAAATTTAGGAATGAAAACTAAATAACTTATGCAATTCAAAACCCAATATTAT
>JAYUSC010000617.1:0-6596 GCA_043755885.1 Pseudanabaena sp.
CGGTACAGATTTTTGGGTTTTTTATTTTATTTTGCTTAGCTATTTAGCAGATGCGTTAAGCTGTTTATAGAAAAACTTATCAAGATAAATATCTAAAAATGTACGAAACTTTAAAAATAGTCTGGTCTATTGTGGCGATTTGCTTAGTGGTCTTAATCTTATTACATAGTCCTAAAAGTGATGGCTTGGGTGGCTTTAGTGGTCAAGCTCAATTGTTCTCAAGTACCAAAAGTGCCGAAACTGCATTAAATCGTATCACTTGGTTTTTAACCGCATCTTTTTTGGGCTTAACCGTGATGCTTAGCGGTGGCTGGTTGACTAAGCCCACAGTAGCAGCTCCGATTCCTGCACAAGTCGCTCCTGCAACTCAGTCTGCACCTAATGCACAACCGATCCCTTTAAGTTTACCTGCACCAACTCCAGCAAAGCCTTAGAAATAAGATGACGGTTACTCTAGATCGCACAAGTAATCACATATGTCTGCCCTCAATTCGATGGCAGACATATCGTGCGATCGCAGATGATTTAGAAGCTCAGCCCAGCAAACGCCTCACCTATGACAATGGACTTTTAGAAATTCGGATGCCCTCTGATCTACACGAAAATTACAAAAAGATTTTGGGTCGCATTGTCGAGGCTCTGACTGAGACCCTAGGGATGGAAATTCTTAGTTTAGGTTCGATGACTTGCGATCGCGAAGATTTAGCGCGAGGCTTGGAACCAGATCAATGCTATTACATTCAAAATGAGGCGCGGGTTTGGGGTAAAGACAGGATTAATTTACAAATCGATCCACCGCCAGATTTAGCGATCGAAATTGATATTACGAGTAGTTCGCTGAATCGATTTGCTATTTATGCTCAATTAGGCGTACCTGAAGTTTGGCACTATGACGGACAGGTAATTACGATTCATCATCTTGTTGGCGATCGCTATGTTTTTAGCGATCGCAGTATTGCTTTTCCTTTGCTGAGAACAAGTGATCTTCAAAATTTTTTAGAACTCAAAAATAAGCTCAAAGAAAATGCTTTGATTCGGCAGGTACGCGAATGGGCGATATCAAATCGTGTTTAAAAATATTCCGAGTGGTGAGCTAAATAGTGCTTGATCAACTTGAAAGAATAGCTCTTCGGTATTGTCTGAGTTAACTATTACTACGTCGGCTAATTCGATTTTTTCAGATTGAGACATTTGACTAGAGATTCTCTGTAAGGCTTCAGATTCTAAAAGATGATTGCGGCTCATGAGTCTTTGTAATTGCTGTTCGCGATCGCAAACGATTGCCCAAGTCTCGGTTACTAAATCCTGCATTTTTGATTCAAACAGCAAAGGGATGACCATTACTACTGTTGACGGCGCTAATTTTTGTGCTTCAGAAATTAAACATTCTTGGACATAGGGATGGATTAATGCTTCTAGCCATTGACGCTCGATTTTGCTCTCAAAGACGATCGCACCCAGTTTTCGGCGATCGAGATTTCCTTGATCATCAAATATTAATTTGCCATAGCGATCGCAGAGTTTTGCAAGGCGATCGCCCGTTAAAGCTTGCCTAGCATATAAATCAGCATCAAGAATCGGCAATCCATAGGTTTGATGTAAATAGTCAGAGACGGTGGTTTTACCTGTAGCAATGCCTCCTGTGATGCCGATGATGCGCTGGTTCATGTGTTTTAATTCTAATTTGGGATGTCCTGCTCCGCAGGACATCCCAAATTATCCTATTTATTGAACTTATGGATTTCACCAATATTCTGGGATTTACGGCTGCATCTCTGACGACTCTTGCTTTTTTGCCACAAGTAATCCAAGTTTGGCGATCGCACTCAACCAAAGATATTTCTTTACCAATGTTAATCACTTTTATCGCAGGGATCTCACTCTGGCTAATTTATGGCTTATTGGTCAATGCTGCACCGATTTACCTTGCCAATGCGATTACGCTTTTGTTAAATCTGGTAATTTTGCGCTTTAAACTTAAATATGGCTAAACTAGTGAGAGTGTTGCAAAGCAACACTCTCACTAAAGTTAATAGTTTTAATATGACCTCTTTTTTCTCGGCTTATTTCACCCACTTTGTCATGCTGGGTCTAATTTTGATCTTTGCAATCGCCCATAGCGGACTTGCCGAATTACGGATGTGGGCGGAAGAGAAGATTGGAGCAAGGCTATATCGGGTAATTTTTGCACTAGTTAGCATTCCCCTTGCCGTAGTGTTACTTATTTATTTTTTCAACCATCGTTATGATGGGCCGCAGTTGTGGAATGTTCAAGGAGTTACGGGTGTAAGTGAATTCGTGTTGATTCTTTCGGCGATTTCTTTTCTATTCCTTTACCCCGCCACCTTTAACTTAACTGAAGTCGCCGCGCTCAAAAAGCCAGAAGTCCATTTATTTGAAACAGGCATCATCCGTATTTGTCGCCATCCCCAAATGATTGGTCAATGTCTGTGGGGGATTGCTCATGCTCTTTGGTTGGGGACATCTTTTACATTGGTAACTGCGATCGCATTAGTTATTTACCATTTATTTGCAGTATGGCATGGCGATCAGCGTTTGTTTAAGCGCTATGGCGATGCTTTTTTAGCTGTGAAAGAACGGACTTCGGTGTTGCCATTTCTTGCGATCGCCCAAGGTCGGCAACAATTAGTTTTAAAAGAATTTGTGCGCCCTGCTTATATTGGTGTTGCGATCACGATTGTTTTATTTCGATGGCTACACCCGATCGCAATTACTGCGTCTGCAAATGTAAATTGGTAAGCTAGTTATTACAAACCCAAATTTGTAAGGTTGCGCCCCTGCGGGGGGCGCAACCTTATACAAGTGCTTAAAAAGATAAAGGGCTAGTAACAGATGTACCAACCCTCAAAGCTAATTATTAAATTATTGAGAAATACATAAAACCTATGTTTAGCTAAGAACTTCAGCGATTTCAATTACCTGTCCATCGGGATCTTTAACTAAAAAGTTAAGCGGCTTTTCACTACGAACTTTATGTTTAATACCTTTGACTTGAATCTGCAACAAGAGTTGCTCCACACAGTCGCGATTAAAGCAAATATGTCTTCCTCGGCTTGAGTCGGTGGCATTCGCCCCAGGGACAATGTGCAATTGGACATTTTTCTTTAGCTGATACCATGCGCCTTCCATATCTGCCGAATATTTGGATTGCGATCGCCTAGCTTCAGCAGGAATATAAATCGGGTCAGCAGGTGCGCCCATGCCATATTCATAGCCATAGTAATAATGTAGCGGCACATCTGCGATCGCAAGCTTTAGCTCGCCTTCGTAAAAATATCGCGCTTGATCGAGGTTAGAAACCATGATCGTATGTACTTTTGGTGCGCTGGTGAGGAACATCCACATGGCAACAGCATAAGCACCAAGGAGCATAACCATGATGCCTTGAGTAGAAAAAATTGACTCCATCGTATAGCAGCTACATATTAAGAGACTTAGCTTTTTAGTTTAACGCAACTGTTATAGCTTTAAGTCACAAACTACACGATCTCGAAAAAATGATTCATGAGCAAGCTTTTTTCTAATGTATTTACTAAAAATTTTCAGCAATGACAACCTAAAAATTAAAAAATAGCTGAGTAGTTCGTCTTTGCCTAATAACGTCTTGACGGTTTAAAGCACTATTACCAGTGAACACCTTTTCATCTCTAACTATTTCAATTAGCTGCTCATCTCGAAGTTGTCTAATATATTGTTCATAATGCAAGCGCCTTGCAGGATTTAGTTCCATTGTTTTTGCACTAGCCTCGAAGAAAGTAATACCATCTGGGTTGTTTTCCAGTATTTTCTTCAAGTCACGATCTAAAAGATCAATGCACTCTTGATCTTTTGACTTTTCTATCTCAAATCGAAGGCGTATCTGATCTCGCTCATAGTAATCTACAGATCTAAACGCAAAACCATATACATCAAAGTAATATTCATAACCCAGTGTGTTTTCTTCCCAAAAACTATCTTTCATCACCTCTAATGCAGTTAAGTTCTTAGATATATGAAGAAGATAGTATAGGACTCTAGTATCTCCTCTGGGAACAACTGCAAAACTAAATACCTGCTTTGCTTGACCTTTCTCCCTAAATAATCGCATAGACTCTTGACGAAGATAGCATTGCATCCCAACTTTACTGATTTGTGCAGGATCGGCTTCTTTGTAGTAGTCCTTAGCCTCTAATACTTCTTCAAAGCTTCGTTTTAAATTTTTATCTGTTTGAGCAATGAACCGAATAATTGGATCCATCATGAAAGTGTACAAAATTTCAGATTTTTTCATGCTTGTAATCTTGCGTATACTTTGCATAGAAACATCAGCCCATCCTTGTGGATCGAGCAAAAAGAAGGAGTGACCTTTTCGTTGATCTGCTGTAAAGACACAATAATTAACGTAATCCTCAAATTCCCCGCAAATAAATTCACAATGTTCAGATAGAGAATATTCTTCAAGTCCTGCTTTTGGCATTACATAACTTTTCAGACAGTCAATATGCTTCTGCTTGTCGTCTATAAAAATAAACTTCAGGTTAATTGGGTATTGTCGATTAGCTTTTCTATGTCCCTCCTGAACTGCTCTGATAAGCCTAACGGGTGAACCAAACCATTCTTTGTTTGTACTTTCGCTATCTTTGTATATTCCGCCGCCGCAAAATCCGTCTATAAAAGTAAAAGTATCAACCCCGTGCCTTCCCTTTCCATAGAGAGTAATAATCAAATCCTCTACATACTTTTCTATAATTAGATGCTTAGCTTTCGTATGTGGATCAATGGTAGGGATTGAGCCACCATCAGCAGACCAACGTAAATCGCTCATAACGGAAGAATCAGTAAAGTATAAGATTTAGAAACAACTACACAAGACTCACTGCTTTAGATTTTGCCAAAGTATTCTCTCTTGTCATGGACTGTTTTGTATTTGCAGCTATAAGGGATAGATTTAGAAGATGTCTATCCCAAGCAACAGGCATCTGTTGCCAAATCTCACCATTAAGCAGTTTACCCCCTGACTTTGGGGTAATTCCTCCCCACTGCTTAAAGAAGAAAGCTGCATTTTTATCTTGACATTGAAGGAAAATATCTTCAACCCACTTTTTTTCAATTGGTCTGTGGTTTCTACCTGACTCGCCTCCTACAATTACCCAATCAATATTGGTTAAGTCTAGTTTTAAAGCTCCTAGTAATGGCTCACAAGACAAAAATTTGACAGCAGCAGGGGTATTTCGTAAAGCATCTACACGGTTAAGGTGTCTTTGACTTTCGACTGATACACCCATCCAAATGTTAGGCGACCATACTAAGCTATCTGCCAATTGTGCAAGCCTTTCATGCCGTTTAGTCAAAATCTGATAAATATGTTGTGGAGTTTCGTGCATAACCTGAAAGACTTTATGTAAAAATTCTAGAGGAACTTCTTCATGAAAAAGATCGCTCATTGAATTAACAAAAATTCGACTAGGCTTGCGCCAATGTCTAGGCTGATCGATCCGATCCTCATGCAAAGTTAACTTAAACCCATTCGGGAAATTATGAGTAAATCTTTCGGTGATCGCCTCAGCATAACAATTCTTGCAACCAGCACTGACTTTATCGCAGCCAGTAGTAGGGTTCCAAGTTTTATCCGTCCATTCAATTCCAGTATTAGCACTTGACATAATTCTTAGTTTAACCTGATTTAGTCAAAAAATATAGATTTAAAAGCAAAATAGATTTATGTACGAATATTCAAGATCTTTAAAATTTGTACCACATTTTTAAAAATCTTGCCGATCGCAAGCTAAGCGTAAAATTTTCCCTGCCAACATCGCCGCGCCGAAGCCGTTGTCAATATTTACCACACCGACACCAGTTGCACAGGAATTAAGCATCGTCAGCAAAGGCGCAAGCCCATTAAAACTAGCCCCATAACCAATACTCGTCGGCACGGCAACAATCGGGCAATCAGCCAAACCTGCAACCACACTTGCTAGCGCCCCCTCCATACCTGCGACCACAATAATCACATCAGCATCTGCGATCGCAGCGCGATGACTGAGCAAGCGATGGATTCCTGCCACACCCACATCCCAAAGCCGCTTTACCGTAAATCCGCATAGCTCACCTGTGACGGCGGCTTCCTCTGCGATCGGTAGATCGGCAGTTCCTGCGGTCAGGATCGTGATCGTGCCTTGCTTTTTCATGGTCGATTCACCGAGGCAGCAAATTTGGGCGATCGGGTAATATCGCAAACCGCGCAAAGATGGCTGAATTAGTTCATAGACAGAAGATGAGATCTTGGTTGCCATCACCAAAGGATTTTTGGACTCCATCACCCGCATAATCTGGACAATTTGCTCAGGTGTCTTGCCCAAGCCAAAAATTACTTCAGGAAATCCTGTGCGTAGCGTGCGATGGTGATCGATTTTGGCAAAATCTCCAACCGATTCATAGTGCAGATATTTTAATTCTTCTAAAGCTTTCTCTGGGCTAAGTTCTCCTTTCGCTACTGTTTCGAGAATTTGCTTTAAGTTGTCATGCATAGAGATTAAACGTGCTGATTTAGGGGATTACCAAAATTTGTAAAGTTGCGCCCCTCAGGGGCGCAACTT
>JAYUSC010000618.1:0-2819 GCA_043755885.1 Pseudanabaena sp.
CAATGATATTTGTGTTCGCAATGAGTTCTATGAATCCATCGGTATGGATACCAGAAAGTATGTCGATGAAGTATTGCGTGAAACCAATCGCGATGCGGCGAAGGCTTTCCCCGTAATCGTCAATATGGAAAATCCTAAGTTCTGGAATTGTCTAAAGAAGTGTGAAGAGAACAATAACAAGCTGGTCAAGATCGATGGATCTAATGCTCCTGAATGGTTGAAGAAGATTCAGAAACTGCCTCACCTTCTCAATAATGGCGTACAGTTCTTGACGATGTATTTACAACCTTCGATTCCTGCACCTAAGGGTGTAGTTCTTTAATCTAAAAAAAGAAGAGCGATCGCATTGCGATCGCTCTTCTTTTTTTGATTGTCATAATTTATTCGCGTTCTAGAATAATCGATAACAATACAAGCTTGTAGGGGGTTTAGCATTTGCGCCAATATTTTTATACTCCCTACCACAATCTTGAATCGCAAATGCTAAACCCTCTTCGCTCTCACAGATAAATTGCCCCTACGTTGCAAAGCATTCCCAAACAAAAATAATCTAAAAAAATAGATTCCTGTGGGAATGCTTTGCCCCTACATGAGGATCGTCTAGATATGGGTGACCTGGGATTTGAACCCAGGACCAGCGGATTAAGAGTCCGATGCGCTACCACTGCGCCAGTCACCCTAAATTTGCTCATTTTATTTAAGAGCGATTTATATAGTAGCAAATGTTTGCATAAATGCATAATAAAATTAACGATCAGGTTTTGCAGGAATTTTATCAGGTTATACTACGAGTATAAAAAATGTGTTTTTAAAAGCTATGCCCAAATATACATGGTCTGGAAGCGAACCCAATAAAGGCAGAATGGCAGGCGATAAATTTTCTTTTATGGGTGATATATCTAATCAAAATGTTTACTCTATTTCTCAGCAAGAATCTTCTGGCAGACTTGCATCTCCATTGCTAGACAACGAAACAGCCAACCTCATTAATTGGCTGGCACAACAGCAAGGTGTTAATCCAGAAATGGCTCTCAAAAAAGCAGTAGCAACAGCAGCTTACATTCGTGATATTACTGCGAATGAAGGAGGTAGGCTTTTAGTCCAACTTAAAGATGGTTCAGTCCGTGAAATCCTTTTAAAATAAGTAAAAAATGAAATAGATATAAAATAAAAAAATTGCAACTCAATGTTTTTGATTATGAATCCCGAAGAAAAAAAGTTAACTACTTCTGAAATCAAACCGACTTCTCAACTACCTAATGAAATAGATAAAGATGATCCTCAAGAAAACAAGAATATTGAGTTAGGTGATGAAAAGAATATTTTGCCAAATCTAATTCAATTTAACGCAAAAGACATTGTCCCAAATCTAGACAACAAAGAATTTAACCTTCAAGCCAGTCGGGAAACAACTCGTTCTCAGCTAGCTAATTTCTTAATCAGCCTACTTTCTAAAACTATAATAGCTAGTTTTTCTCTGGTTGTAGTTTTACTAATTATGTCAATTTTTATTGATGAGAAAAAGGCTAGTTCATTTGATAAAACTAGTGCTTTAGTAAAAGATTTGATAACACTTATATTGACAGCTCAAATAGGGCTAGTCGGTACAGCGCTTGGTTTTTACTTTGGCTCAAAAGAGAACTCAGATTAATTGTGCTAAACACCATACTTAGAGGGCATTACAAAATTATTAGTCACCTTGGTGGTGGCGGCTTTGGGCAAACATATTTGGCAGAAGATATTGATTTGCCGACGCATCCTACCTGTGTGGTCAAGCAACTTAAGCCTGTCTCCAACGAGCCTTTTGTGCTGGAAACCTCCAAGCGCTTGTTTGATCAAGAAGCGGAAATGCTTTACTCATTGGGTTCACACGATCGCATTCCGCGTTTACTCGCCCATTTTCAGGAAGGCGCAGAATTTTATTTGGTTCAAGAATTCGCTGATGGGCATGATCTCACGCAGGATATTGGTAACGGTAAACGATCGCCTGAACCTGTGGCGATCGCAATGAGCAAAGAAGTTTTAGAAATATTGGTATATGTCCACGATCGCAACGTCGTGCATCGCGATATTAAGCCCGCCAACTTGATCCGCAGGAATTGCGATCGCAAAATTGTACTGATCGATTTTGGCGCAGTCAAGGAAATTGGTAGTCTGGCGGTTGACCATCAAGGAAATACCAATCTCACGATTGCGATCGGTTCCCCAGGGTATATGCCGATCGAGCAGCTCAATGGCAAGCCGCGCTTTAGTAGTGACATTTATGCGGTGGGGATGATGGCGATCCAAGCAATTACGGGAGCAGAGCCACGCTTGTTTACTGAGCATCCTGACACTGCCGAATTAGTTTGGCGCGATCGCCTCCAAGGAAATTACTCACCGCAATTTCTCGATATCCTCGACAAAATGGTGCGCTACGATTTTCGTCAGCGTTATCAGACAGCATCAGAAGTGCTAGTTGCGATCGCAGCTTTGCCGAATGTCACAGAACATGATTTACCGACTGTTGTGAGTATCAGCAATAGCAATCTGGTCAATAACGCCGAAACGATCATCACGCCGTCACAAGCTGCCACGCGATTCGCAGAGCCACAACAAAAAACCGTCTCTTTCGCAGATCCCAAAAATTGTCCACCGCCAAAGCTTTGGGTTTGGATTACTGGTGGAGTAGCTTTGCTGCTGTTGATCGTCATGGCAATCATTAGCAAGACTGCCAATAATCCCTTAGGCAGCATGTAAAAATAACTTGAGCAATTAAGTTGTTATTCTGGGTTTAATTTGATAGTTCCAATCACCGTGAAAACGTTTCTTGTGAAGAA
>JAYUSC010000619.1:0-2812 GCA_043755885.1 Pseudanabaena sp.
TTGCAAGTCCCTAAACAAAAAGCGTCGCAATGCGACGCTTTTTGTTTATTTTAAGTTTTTGTAATGTATGCCCCAATCAGTAGAGATCCTGTTAACCTAAGTAAAAGAAATATGAGTAATACTAAAGTACAACTCATGTTTATCTTTTACAGAACTACTGATAATTTGTGGATATGAAGCATTTTCGGGATGAATGGATTGATGAATGGTGTCAAGAAAATGGTTGGACTGACCTATTTGTTGAACGTTGCTGCAATTATTGGGCTTTTCCGCCAAGCTCGGTAATGCCATTGCCGATACCTGACAAGACTTTGCGGGCGATTAAAAATGCTAAAGGCATGAGCGATGATGAAAAATCTTGGACATTTGCTGCGATCGCAATTTCAGGGCTAGCATCAATATTGAGCTTCATTTTAAAAAATCCCCTCCCAATTACCTGTGCTTTTGGCTGCGTCGCCTTTATTGTCGGACAATTAGAAATCGAAGAATTTTAATTAGAATGTTATTGCGCCGCTCTCACAGGAAATATATTCTCTTATCAATCGCAAGCCTTGCATTGGTTGCTTACGCTAGCACATGTGCATTTTTGTACATTCAGCAGCGGCAGCTTATTTATAGACCCGATGCTAAGATTATCGATCTACCCAGCAATTCTCATTATCGGCTGAACTATGAAGATGTTTGGATTGCGATCGCTGGGTCAAATGAAAAACTCCATGGCTGGTGGTTTCCTGCACTTACATCGAATAATTCTTCGTCTTTACCAAAAGAGCCAAAACAAGTCCTCAAATCTCCAAAGACGATCCTATATTTTCATGGCACAGCAGGTAATATTAGCCATAATTTGCCAAGAATTGAAGGATTGCTACAACTTGGATTTTCTGTTCTTGCGATCGATTATCGAGGATATGGTCAAAGTTTGGGAAGTTTTCCTAGCGAACTTCAGCTTTATCAAGATAGTCAAGCTGCATGGGAATATTTGCGCCAAATTCAGGCTGTTTCTCCGCAGCAAATCATTATCTATGGCGAATCTTTAGGTGGCGGGATCTCACTGGATTTGGCAATCAAAAACCCTGATGCGGGTGGACTGATTTTACAGAGTACATTTACATCTATAGCAGAAGTCGCCAATCAATCAGATTGGATGAAAGCTATTCCAGTCAGCCTATTAATTAATCAAAAATTTGATTCGATTGAGAAAATAAAATCTTTACAAGTGCCTGTCCTGTTAATTCATGGACTTAACGATAGTGGTATTCCATCCAGTATGAGTCAGAAACTCTATGATCTTGCACCAAATCGAAAGCAACTATTTCTAATTCCTGATGGTGAACATGCCAGAATCTATGACCCAAAGCATTCTTATTTACAAGCTATTCAGCAATTTGTAAGCAATTGATATAGCTACAGCAATTACTTGCAAATCGCTAACACACCCTACAGCAAATATAAAAAAAGCTCGCTGATGCGAGCCTTTTTTTATAGCGCTAATATTTTAGCTGCGAGGGTCAGACTTTCTTCGTAGAGAGCCTCTCGCCCCCAACGTTGCAACTGCTGTCCAAGCAGCGTATCAGCACTTTGATCAGACAAAGGCGATACTTGATGAACGCGATAGTTTTGCGCTCCGCCACCAGCTTCCATCCGCATACAGCCTGTAGACTCTGAGCAGAATACATTACAAGCATCAGTATTTTGGTTAGAAGCCGTCAAGCGCAACCCAATTAGATCGCCAATCACCTCACCTGCATCGCTGAGAGGGATTGCCGCCAATTCAGCCTTAATTTTGATCTGGTTTCGCCCTTCAAAAATAATATGCTGGATATCGTAATCACCACCTTCCGAACTGCGTTCGATGGGTTCCCATTCCAGACGACTGGCGATCCAGCCGAGAAACATGAGAGCTTGGGTGCTGTTGCCACGTTCGTAGTCGATGGTGATCCCATCAATTTCCCAAACAGCAGAGCGGCGATCAGGTTGGTCAAAGGCTTGGGCAGTCAGTTCTTGCCAAGGACCAAGGCGTTGCCAATTCAAGTCCGCAATTTGCGTACTCGCTTTGATCATCCCTTGCACTTTGAGTAAATCAGCCTCAGAATTGGCAAATGTGGCTGAGTCCATAATTAAGCGATCGCTTAAATTAACCAGCTTCTCAAACATGCGTGTATTTGGGGCAGGGCTATCTTTCCACCACAAAAATACAGGTAAGTCGGGGATCAATAAGTCTGGAAGAATGCTATGTACACGATCAAAAGCGCGTTTCGATCCAGTCAGGGTGATATATTCACCACAAACCAAGGAGCTACGGCTTCTTTGAATCGGACAATAGGCTGCAACCTGTGCGGATATACCTTGATCCTCTTCATCAAGAGTTACCAAATCAACTACTCGACATGGACTCTGAGAAACGATCGAATCCACGGAAGCCATCCGTGATACTACATCCATATTCTCTGGTTCGTACACCAACAGATTAAAAGTTGTGGCGCGAGCAGCCGAGTTTTCACCATAGGACTGCCAGATTTTACTTAGCTCTGCTTCGACTTGAGATACCGAAACATCTTTGGGAGCTTGCAAAGATACAACGGAAGTTGCTTGGGTATTCATAATTTTATTAGATCAACACTGTTTACGTTTATTGACAGAAAGTCTTGCTAAGCAAGACTTTCTGTCATTTTATAGTCGCCGCCACTGTCGCCCATCGCGTTCGATTAGTTGTTCAGCTTCAGTTGGTCCCCAAGTACCTGCTTCATATTGCGGCACAACGATTGGGTCATTGGGCATTTCCCATGCACTCAACGCTGGTGTCACCACTTTC
>JAYUSC010000620.1:0-2807 GCA_043755885.1 Pseudanabaena sp.
TACTTCATAGGCTAAATTCATCGCTTGGTTGAGTCTACCAAGCGAAAGATAAAGATGGGCTGTATTCCAGTTTATAGAATCAGTAAGCGCTAATGGTGACTGCATTATGATCAAGATTCCTATTCAATCAAAAGTGTAGTTATCGCCTAAATGTGCGATTGGAGCCAATAGGTTTAACGGTAAGGATTTCTTTGATTTTATCTTCGCTATATCCTTTTGATTGCAGTAAAGGTGTAATGTATTCGGCGACTTGTATATCTACCATATCAGTTAGTTCCTTTGCATCAACTATATCCAAAGGGAAAATATCGAGCTTTCCACCGAGATTTCTTGAAAGGAACCAGCTAAAGAACTGAAAGATGAAAACATATACATATAAAGTAAGGAAAGAAGTTAAAACATAGAGAATAATGTTGAATGCCATAAATAAGAATCCAGAGAATTATGATTGTTATTGATATTAAAAATGGTTGTTTTGGGAATCTACATTAAACTTCTCAAGATAACTATCCTCAGAACCCGCCGTAGCGTCCAGTAGTAGCAAATGAGATCTTGAGAAACCAACCAAATATCGTCAAAAGGGTTAGCATAATCAATACAACCCCTGTGACATTAGATGGAACGGGAAGGCTATTTAATTGACGCATGAGCTTAGGAATACCCACAAATGTCGCAGACCATATCCCCGAAAAGATGATCACCAACCACATAGTTATAGAGGCACGGATGTCAAAAGGTATGTATGAATAACCAGATGATACAAAGAATGCAATTGTAATTAAGAGAAAGAGACATCCCAATAATATTAAAGGCAACCCGTTTAGTTGGTCTTCAAGCCTAGTAATTCTTCCAACAAATAGATCGTTGCCATAATTTTCAATAACGACATAGGTACGGATTCGATGATGGGAAACAACACAGAAGCGCCTAAAATCTTTTCTGCTTGCCCGTTTAATTGGGAAAGCCAACACAGGTGAAGGTGAACCATCAGTGAGATGAGCATCTGTCAACCAGACCACACTACAGTCTGTATCTGGATATTGCCTTAATTGATCGAGATTTGCTGATACTCCTGCCGCAATTTCCTCTGCACGCCCTTTAAAATCGGGAATGATATATCCATCTAAGCAAGATCCACCCATTAAATCAATATAAGGGGTATATCTCAGACCTGTTGTCATGAAGTAGCGAATGGCAACCTGATCTAACCATGATTGCCCCTTCTCTACTTGGCGATCTATAAAATCCCACCAAGTGATCACACGTGGAGCATTTCTATTAATTTGATTTCGGGGATTTGGAATAGATTGTTGATTGGGAAGTGCTGAAACTGGAGAATAGGCGTTGTTATAGGCTGATGGATTGCTAGTAGATTGAGGTTGATTGACTAGAGGAGGAGTATAAGCAGGTGGAGTATTGCCGTAAACAGGAGGAGGACTAATCGGTGGTTGGTATTGTGGCGGCTGAATTTGTTGGATGGGTGCTGTGGGAAGTGGGGCAACGTCTTGGAAGACGGGAGCCGCCGCGATTAGGAAATTTCCTGCGATCGCAATCCGAACTGGTGCATCAATTCTATAAGTACTAATTGCTTGCCCATTGACAAATGTTCCATTAGGACTATTCAGGTCTTCTACTTGCCAGCCATTATCCACAAAGCTAAGCGCAATATGTCGCTCCGCAATTCCATCAATATTGGGTAAATTAATTGTGCAGTCCTGTGCCGAACCCACGATATATTTTATTTCTGGCTTTAAGGTAAAGCTCTGCCCCGTATGCTCGATTTGAAGTTTTAATTTCATGAACAGGTCGTCAACTCCTCGTATATCCCCTGATTTTTACTCGTCCTTAAAATACTAAATTTATATTTTTAATATCTTTTTCTAATACTAAAGATATACCAAAACCTAGCAAAATTTATCAAAATATCTTAAAAAGCCTTAATATTTTGATCTAGCACCTTTTTTGATCAAATAAATTTTTATGAAATCGCCCCTCAGTTTAGGTCTCACGCTAAGCGATCGCTACACAATTACACAGCTTATCAGGCAAGAGCAAGGCGAAAGGATATATCTAGTCGAGGATGAGCAATCTGCGGGTAAAATTTTGCTACTAAGAGAGTTTTTTAGCGAAAATCCTAGTGCTTTTCAGGAAATGTGGGGCGCTTTGCAAACGCAGTTAGCACCATTGGTGGGTAGCCATCAAGTACATTCGCAGAAATTTTATGAAACCTTTGCTCAAGATGACAGGCTATATGTGGTCGAAGAGTATCTTGATGACAATACAAATGCGCTATTTAACAATATCTTTAGTGAAGATATTATTGCGACGCTGCTATCACAGATGCTAGCTGCGCTCAACCATATACATCAGCTCAATGTCTATCATCGCAACATTTCACCCAATGCTATTTTTCAATGGGCAAATACTGAAAACTTCGTACTCAAGGATTTTGGCGTTTTACAAAATATTCGGAGTTTGTTGGGATCGATGCGATCGCAAAAGTATGTAGATCAAGTCAAAGATATTTCTGGGATTCTTTTTTATAGCGATAAAGACGCAGACTTGTATATGCTTGCCGTCACCGTAGTCGGCTTACTCACAGGCAAGCCCCTAAACGAACTTTTTGATCCTTATACCAAAAAATGTATTTGGGAAAACTATAAAACTGTTAGCGATCGCTTAGCCAATGTGTTAAACAAAATGTTGGCTGTTGATCCGATCGCCCGTTTTCCCAGCGCCGCCGCCGCGTTAGAGTCCTTATCAGGGAATAATCAGCCTTCTGCTCAACCGATCACAACTGCGATCGC
>JAYUSC010000621.1:0-2805 GCA_043755885.1 Pseudanabaena sp.
AGAAGCTGGTTCGCCCGCTGTGTGGGCGAACCAGCTTCTTTGGGTTTTATATTTAAACGCCTCGCTTAACTTCTCAGATTTGAATTGGCGATCATCGGTTGCCACTTTTAACTTTCTCGCGAATTAGTAAATCGCTGTCGTTGGCTAGTATCTCGTAGCCACTGCGATCGCAAAATTTGTCTAGAGCCAACAGCGCCGCATATTTGAGATCCCAGATGGGGGTATTTAGGCAAGCTTTGATTTCAGGAATCGCTCGCTCATCACCGATTTCGGCAAGGGCGATCGCAGCGGCGGCGCGTGATTTCTGGAACTGGGGTTGCTTATTGTGCAAAGCGGTTAGTAACAGATCGTAAGCGGGAGCATATTTCAACCAGCCGAACAGTTTCATCACATGGAAATGTGCGCCATAGTCATTGTGAGCTTCTTCCGCATATGTGCCGAAAAGTGCTTCTGGTGCTGCATCAGCATAACTATCGAGAATTGTTTTGACGGCAAGATAGCAACGTCCAAAATCTGTTTCGTACAACTCGCGTAGTAAAAAAGATAGCTTAGGCAGAGCATCGTAACTATGTACTAACAGCAAATCATCGGGATGGTCGCGTAAGGATTTTTCTAAATAAGGCTGCACATCTGAAAATGCGATCGCACCTGCTTTAATTCCTGCTTCGCCTAACATCCTAATACCGCGCAATCGAAATACTAGGGATACGGGACAGGTGGAAATATCAGGGATCGCCGCATGATAATTTGCATCAATTAAATCTTGAACTGATAATCTTCTCGCAATTACGCTAGCGTTATGCAATAGATCAACCACTGCTTCCATTTGCGAATTGTCTCTAGTCAGACGACAATTCGCCGTAATCGCAGCGCTGGCTAAGGGTAAATCTTTTTCGGTCGTGAATTTGCGAATCCGATCTAATGCGGGTTTGTAATCTAGTTTGGCTAAGGTCTGGATAATGGCGCGATAAGATTGTCCTGATCGCTCTAATAACTGCGCGATTTCTTCTAATATCTCTGGGTCATCAGTACCAATTTCACCGATCGCCCAAACTGCATTTTCAACCAAGAAGCAATCAGGATCAGCTAAACATTCCCGAATTGTCGGTAACGCGACCAAAGCTTGCAGTCTTCCTAATGTCTCGACCGATTTCCGCCGCACAATCCGATTATCCATCGCGTCGTCTTTCTGCTGAATGGCTCTGATCAGAGCGGCGATCGATTTATCAGTCGCAAAATTAATTAAATGCGAAGCGGCAATATAACGCGAATCTTCCTCACCGATTTGGTCTTGAGGAGTATCTAAAAGTGCGATCGCCTTATCTTCGGTCAAATTAAAAAAACTATTAAAGCGTTTATCCATAATCTTTAAATTATATCAATCGCTAAGCACATCCTCAAAAGAAAAGAAGAGGAAGCGCTAAGCGCTTCCTCTTCTTTTTTTCTCAAGAGCGACGCTAAGCGCCGCTCTTATCAAATCAATTGATTAGGAGAGTGAGTTGATTGCATAGTCGAGCAATGCATTGTACTCAGTCAATGCTTGTGCAGACATGTCACGAGGTGTGCAACCACGGTTACGAGCATAGCTCAAAGCTTCTACATAAGGAGCAGTAGGAAGGCTCAATGCGCGATAAACTTCACGCTGACCTGCAATACCCCATTCGTCCAAAGGACCAGTACCGCCAACAACAAGGCTGTACTGAACCAAGCGCAAGTAGTGCTTGATGTCGCGAGCGCACTTGGACTTGAAGGTATCGGTGGAGTTTGCTTCACCAGCATTGTTCAAGTAAGGGTATTTCTTGATGCAAGCATCATAAGCTTCTTTAGCAACGTTATCAAGGTTGGCAGCTAGCTTTTCAGCAGCTTCCAAACGTGCTGCTGCACGTTGGATAGAACCTTGTACTGATTCTAGGTCAGAGGTGCTAGGGAAACGTCCTGCTGCATCAGCAGAGGCGATGACGGTAGTAACAACGGATTTCATTTTAAATCTCCAAACTGGATTCTTTTTATACTAGTGAGCTTAGTTTTAGTCTGTCTGAGCAAATCTCAATCAGTAAAATCGTAATTGGCAATCAATTAGCTAAGTGCTGCGATTACGCGATCGAAGTAGCTGGAAGCTTCAGCAACCAAGCTAGCACAACGATCTTCAACAACGATGGAACCCATCTTGCGGAGTTTAGCACCTGCAAACTTTTCGCTAGGATTGTCTTGGATGTGAGCAACTGCTTGTGCTTTCATGATTTGGACTGCACGTACTGTGGAGGTTGTAGGTACGCCCAAAGCAGAATAGGTTTCTTTCAAACCGTTCAAGCAACGGTCATCCAATACGGATGAATCACCAGCCAATAGAGCATAGGTGACATAACGTAGAACGATTTCAGCGTCACGCAAGCAAGCTGCCATGCGGCGGTTAGGGTAGCAGTTGCCACCAGCTTGAATCAAGCCTTGGTTTTCGCAAATCATACCTGCTACTGCATCAGAAACCATGCAACTTGCATTGCTGGCGATTGCGTTTACAGCATCCAAACGACGGTTGCCGCTAGCTACGAATGCCTTAAGAGCATTAATATCACTTACTACAGAGGTGCTAGCATCGGCTGAAACTACAGCTCTAGAAAAAGCGTCAAGCATTTCGCTCTCCTTAAAAAAATTGGTTATCTTAATTAAACGTTGTTCGCTTGTTTGATTTACAAGACATTTAGAACATAAAAGATCGAGGTACGCATAGTCTCATCTATTGGAAACAAAGTAACATTCCTTAATAAACTCAATAAAAGAACCCGTTTTGTGTGGCGCGGCGAAGCC
>JAYUSC010000622.1:0-6557 GCA_043755885.1 Pseudanabaena sp.
GGGTTGGCTCTCAATTATTGGGGATTAAGTATCCACAACGATGTTCGCCGTTCACCATCCAATGCGTGCGTTCGACAGGACGCTCAAGGACGGTGGCAAACATTTCTAACTCATGCCCACATACACTGGGAAACGACTCGGCAACATGTGCGATCGCACAGTTATATTCCGTAAAAATAAAGCCATCAGTACCTTCGACAGGAAACCACTCCGTCACATAACCTTCAGCACGACGAATTTCAGCTAATTTTTCTAAGCGCTGCTTCAGCGAACCGCCACCAAGTTGCAATTTATAATGCTGGGCTTTGCGCTGCCATTGCTTATGTAAGACCTCAGATACTTGCTCTTTGCCCAATGTATCGATCAGCGTATCAAGGAAATTTACGGCAAATTGGTTATAACTATCGGGAAAGCGATCGCGACCCGCCGTCGTCAAAGCATACATAAACTGAGGGCGACCCATACCAACTTGCTCAGCCTTATGAAAGATCAGCCCCTCAGTTTCAAGATCCTTTAAATGCTTACGAATTGCCTGTGGACTGATATCCAGCTTTTCAGCTAAGTCTTGCGCTGTCACCTCACCACGCTTAAGCAAGTGCTGCAAAATGTCTTGTTTAGTATCATGCTTTACATCACCTTTGATATCTAGCTTTAAGTCTGGCGTAATCACAGAATTAGCTCCTGATGGCAATAGACTTTTGCTCAAATTGCAAAAAATTGACTTTGACAACCTATATGTTGTTAATGTAACCTACAATTAGTGAAGAAACAAGTAAGTTGTTTTATTCCCGCAAAGGTAGCGCCACGCAATACTTTGCCCATCCATTATCAGGAGCCTCTACTGACATGACTGCAACGGTTCAAGCACTTGTCAACCAACCATATAAATACGGATTTGTTACGTCCATCGAGTCGGACACGATTCCTCGTGGGCTGAGCGAAGATGTCGTTCGCATGATTTCGGCTAAGAAGAATGAGCCAGAATATATGCTGGAATTTCGTCTCAAGGCGTATCGTCAATGGTTAAAGATGCAAGAACCAACATGGGCGCATGTCGAATATCCTGCGATCGACTTCCAGAATATCGTCTATTATTCAGCACCTAAGCAGTCAAAGAAGAAAGCTAGCCTTGATGAAGTCGATCCTGAACTGCTCGACACATTTGAGAAATTGGGTATTTCAATCAACGAGCAAAAACGCCTCGCCAATGTCGCCGTAGATGTCATTTTTGATAGCGTTTCGATCGCCACAACTTTTAAAAAAGATCTAGCAAAAGTTGGTGTGATCTTCTGCTCGATCACCGAAGCGATGCATGAATATCCTGAACTGATCAAAAAATATTTAGCAAGTGTCGTCCCGATCGCAGATAACTATTACTCGGCACTAAATGCCGCCGTATTTACCGATGGCTCTTTTGTGTACATTCCCAAAGGCGTAAAATGCCCGATGGACTTGTCTACTTATTTCCGTATTAATAATGGTGACTCTGGACAATTTGAGCGCACTTTGATCATTGCCGAAGAGGGAGCCTATGTCAGCTATCTCGAAGGCTGCACTGCACCAATGTTTGACACCAATCAACTTCATGCAGCCGTAGTCGAGCTAGTCGCTCTCGATGATGCTGAAATCAAATATTCCACAGTCCAAAACTGGTTCGCTGGCGATAAAAATGGTAAAGGCGGCATCTACAACTTTGTAACCAAGCGAGGTTTGTGCCAAGGCAAAAACTCGAAAATCTCTTGGACTCAAGTGGAAACAGGTTCCGCAATCACATGGAAATATCCCAGTTGCATTCTTGTCGGCGAAAACTCAGTCGGCGAGTTCTATTCTGTTGCGCTGACGAACAACAAGCAACAGGCTGACACTGGCTCCAAAATGGTGCATATCGGCAAAAACACCCGCAGCAAAATCGTTTCCAAGGGAATTTCCGCAGGTGGCTCTCAAAACAGCTATCGCGGCTTAGTCAAGATCTCACCCAAAGCCGAAGGCGCAAGAAATTATTCTCAATGCGACTCGATGCTGATTGGTGATTGCTCTCAGGCAAATACTTTCCCCTATATCCAAGTCCAAAACAATACCGCCCGAGTCGAGCATGAAGCCTCTACTTCAAAAATCGGCGAAGAGCAACTCTTCTACTTCCAACAACGCGGTATCGCCGTCGAAGATGCTGTCTCCATGATCATTAGCGGCTTCTGTAAAGAAGTATTTAATGCATTACCAATGGAGTTTGCCGTTGAAGCCGATAAGCTCTTGGCTTTAAAATTAGAGAATAGTGTGGGCTAAAGGAGTGGGCTAATGGAAGAACTCATGGAATTGCGATCGCTAGTCCAGCAAGGCGACTTGCAATCGGCACTGACCTTGATCGATGAACTAGAAGAAATGAGCAAAGACGATAAGATCAATAAAATTTATAGCTATGCAATTATTCTATTACTTCATCTGATTAAGCAATCTGCTGAAAAGCGCTCAACCAGTTCTTGGGAAGTTTCGATTCGTAACTCCGTAATCTCGATTCAACGTAGTAACAAACGACGTAAAGCAGGTGGTAATTATTTAAGCGATCACGAACTTAGCGAAATCCTCGAAGATTCTTATGACCGCGCTTTAGACAATGCCAGCCTAGAAGCTTTTGGAGGCGCTTATGATGCGATCGCACTCGGCAAAATGGTCAGCCGTCCTACAATAATTGAGCTTGCCATGCAAATGTGCAAAAGTTCTTTGTAGTTTATGAACATGATTTATGGAGATATTGCTTTATCGAATCTCTCTGGGAGCAGGCGCTGATCAAGGCTAAGCGTAAAGCTGAAGCAGAAATGAATTGTAATTCTAATGTATTTTCTTTGACTTGGAAAGAAGTTTTTGAAGATGAGTATGTATGCTGAAAAGTACTACAATTAAAGTTAACTGTTAAGAAAAAAAGAAATGATTGTTGAAAATAGTGAAGTGATTTTATCAGTCAAGAATTTGACTGCTGAAGTTGGTGGAGTCGAGATTTTAAAAGGGCTAAATCTGGAAATTAAGGCAGGTGAAGTCCATGCGATTATGGGGCCAAATGGCTCTGGCAAAAGCACTTTCTCGAAAGTATTAGCGGGACATCCTGCCTATACTGTTACAGGCGGAGAGATTATTTATAAGGGTAGAAACTTATTGGATTTAGCGCCAGAAATTAGATCTAGAGAAGGCATATTTTTAGCTTTTCAATATCCACTAGAAATTCCTGGGGTGACTAATTCTGATTTCTTGCGATTGTCCTATAACAATTTGAGAAAGCATCAAGGGCTAGAAGAATTCGATATTATCGATTTTGATGATTATATTCAAGAGAAATTGGAAATCGTCGAAATGAATCCGAGCTTCTTGAGCCGTAGCGTTAATGAAGGATTTTCAGGCGGTGAGAAGAAACGTAATGAGATTTTGCAAATGGCGATTCTCGATCCGACCTTGGCGATTCTCGATGAGACAGATTCAGGCTTGGATATTGATGCTTTGAGGATTGTGGCTGGCGGCGTGAATAAGCTCTCAACTCCTCTCAATTCTTCGTTAGTGATTACCCACTATCAGCGCTTGCTTAATTACATTATTCCTGACTTCATTCATGTGATGGAGAATGGCAGGATCATTCTCACAGGTGGTAAAGACTTGGCTCTAGAACTAGAAGAGAAGGGCTATGACTGGCTCAAAGAAGAAGAGGCGGCGTTAGTATAATGGCTATTCAAGTTTCTGAACAAGTGGAAAATCCAGCCGAACTCAAGGGCGCATCAAGCAATCGCAGTAAATTGGCTGTTGACAGCAAAAAGTTTAGTTCTCAAGTGATCGGTCTAGGCTCTGCGATCGCAACGGCCACAGATACCGATCAGTTTGTAAGCGAAATTCGCCAATTAGCTGGCGATCGCTTAGCGAGTCTTGCTTTCCCAACGACCAAAGATGAAGAATGGAAATATACCGATGTTTCTTCTTTAGGAAATCTAACTTTCACTAATCAAGTGGTGAATTCAGAGGATGTCGCAGCATTAATTGCTCAGCATTCGGCTCCTGAAGCATCAGGTAATCTGATTGTATTTGTGAATGGTCAGTATAGCGAGAAATTCTCAGATATTACTGGTGCTGCACAAGGTTTAGTGATCGGCACATTAGCAACCCTTGGCGATCGCATTTTGCCAAAACTGCGATCGCACCTCGCCCAGCATCCCGATGCCAATGATTATTTTACGAGTCTGAATACGGCTTGTATGGCAGATGTGGCGATTGTGCTTACCCCCAAAAACCTAGTCGTCGAAAACCCGATCCAGCTTTTGTTTGTATCTGCACCACAGGTCGGCGCAACATTAATAACTCAGCCGCGCTGTTTGGTAATTGCTGAAACCCATAGTAATTTGACCTTTATTCAAACTTTTGTGGGAACCGGTGCTCAAACCTATTTTACCAATGCGGTAACAGAAGTTTGGCTTGCTGATGGCGCACAGGTCAATCAGACTGAAGTGCAATGGCAAGGCAATCAGGCTGTGCATATCAATACAACTGCGATCGCGCAAGCAAAAAATAGTGTCTATAAAAATCAATCAATTAGCCTCGGTGCAAAGATATCGCGCCAAAATCTGATCATGCATCAGATGGCTGAACAAACAGAAACTTCTCTGACTGGGCTAGCCTTTATTGATGGTGAACAGCTTGCAGATACGCATTCTGTAATCGCTCACAACTATCCCCACGGATCGAGTAAGCAATTGCATAAGTGCATTGCTGACGGTCGTTCTCATATAGTTTTTAATGGCAAAATCCAAGTCGCGAAGTTAGCTCAACAGACTGATTCCGCACAACTAAGCCGTAATCTCTTGCTATCGCCCAAAGCGCGAGTGGATACTAAGCCCCAACTGGAGATTTTTGCAGATAATGTCAAGTGCGCTCACGGTGCAACTGTCAGCCAACTTGACGCTGAAGAAATCTTCTATCTCCAAAGTCGAGCAATTGACGCTGAGAGTGCGGCGAATCTGCTTACTTATGCCTTTGCGACTGAAGCGATCGCGCAAATTCCGATTGAGTCAGTCAGGCGATCACTAAGTAACTTTGTATTAGAAAAAACTAAGGCATAGGAATCACCATTAGCAATTTCTAGGTCTGTTTCTTCAAGAGCCTGTTGGTAGCCTTTCCAGCAGAGAAATTCATCCATTTCATCAAGTAACTTTTGATAAGCAGTAATATCAAGGATAACTGCTATGCGATCGCCTTGAGCGTTGGTGATGTATTGTTCTTGGAGTTGCAGCATAAGCTTAGGGCAAATGGATTAGCTGTGAGTTGCTCCTATTATAAGCTTTACTCGTTTGCGGGCGATCGCAGTTTGCTATCACCATTAATTGCGATCGCTTTTTTGTTTTTAGTTGTGCTTACATTAAAAAGTTTTGATTTCATCAGGTAGCAAAGAAATAACAAAATCGAAAAGCTCCTCTGCTTTAATTAGGGCATCCTCTAATTCTTCTGGATTTGGTTGCATTACATCACTTGGATATCGAAACTCTGTAGCATAAGGAGTCAGTATTTCTGAGGTTTCTTGGTAATACTCGAAACTTGGGTTTATCCTAATCGCTAACTGAATAAGTAAACGAATATCATGGGTTCTTGGAAATTCTTGATTATTTAAGATCAAAAAGCCTTTTACGGCTTTTTCGGCTGATTGTTGGCAGTGATAGATTGAAATATCTGCATAGATTTCTGGCTCGATACTCAGTTTCTTGGCGGCGAGTAAGTCGTGTTGAGCTTTGATCAGCCAATTCTGTACTAATTCATCTTTACTATCCATAAAGGCATCTTCCTTTAGTTAATATTTGATGTTCTAAAGATATCGGAACTTGTGCAAACCTTTCTATTTCCTTGCGTGTTTTCACTAAAATATCTAATGGATAAAAAATATCTCTTAAGCATCGGTAAGCAATAGAAGAACGTTTGCTAGAGGAGAGATTGCTGTCGGTGACAATAACCAGTAAATCTAGATCGCTATCTCTGTGAGGGATTCCCCAAATATGAGAGCCAAATAAAAAGATGTTTTCAGGACTAAATTCTTTTACTAGTCGATTTGTGATATCTAGGAGCAATGGCTCCATTTGCAAATTTATTTGAGTTCCAACTTGAGTGCAAATAATGCGATCGCATAATGGTGTGATTTTTTCTTGGCTGTATTGCTGCTGGACTACCATTGGTTTAGCCTCTTAAGATTTTACAACTATAGCTTGTCATCATTTCATGAATTTTTCTATGAAATCAGCAAAAGATATTACACTGGAATTTTGTAGAAAAGTATCATCTTTAATCAATTTTTTTGTCTCATTTTTAATAATCACACTTAACGAATATCCTGAATTATTTCTCTGACCTACACATGTGATAATTGATTTTTTGCGCTTGCTTATTTCTGCAATTTGCTGTTGTTTATCTGTACTACTAGTTTTCCACTCAAATGAACTATCGCCACTGTTAAAAAGTAGAACTAGATGTTCAGATTTTTGTAATACGCTATCGGGCAAGAAAAACTTATGTGCCATGTCTAAACTTAAATCTCCCGCAGC
>JAYUSC010000623.1:0-16278 GCA_043755885.1 Pseudanabaena sp.
TGATGTCGTTCGGGCTTTACGTTTTTCCATGGGACTTTTTCTCTCAACTCGTCCTCTTCTTCTATTTTATCAAACACAAACTAGTTTAGAACCAGAATGTTGCATGAGATTGAGCTAATACCGTTACCTTTTCTAAATCTGCATTGAGTAGCTGCCGAACTGTATTTGATGACCGTTCGCGCAGGTTCATTCCACCATCAGACAAGAAATTGAGAACTTCACCAAGCACTTCATCAGTCGTAATAATTTTTGTCTTACCTAGTTTTGCTGTGATAGCGATCGCTTGACGATGAAAAGTATCACGAGGACTGAGCAACGCTACCCAATAGAATGTATCGGCAAAAATTAGCTCAGTCATACTTGGTTATTGTAGAGATAGCGATCATGATTTTCTGCGCCATCAGTCGGCAAACGTTCCAAATCTTCATTGGATAGACCATTAGAAAAAGACGCGGCAACTCCTAATAAAAATGAGCTTGTGTCTTTTTCTAAATTAATATCAACCGAATCAGAGCTTGCAGTCAGATGCTGATTAGTTGTGTGTAGCCGCCACTCCAAAAAGCTAACAAAATCTAAAACTTCTTGTAAAACAGGTTCAGACAGAGTTTCTAAATACTCTATCTTGTCTAAAATAAGCTCTTTTACAGCATTCATATCCAACGCCTCATATAAGTACACTCACATCTTACTAGGTTGCTTAAAGAAAAAAGTTAAGTCGCAATGTGCGATCGTTAAAGAGAGCCTAAATCAAGGTGGATGCTCTTAACATCAAAAAAGGATAGAAAATGGTTTAAACATTTTCTATCCTTTTTTGATGTTAAGAGTAAATATAGAAAGCGAGATCTGTTGGCTGAGGATTATCGCATTCTTGGATTCTGCAAACATGTTTTTTTGATTTTCTAGTTTTTTTGTTCACAACAAACAAGAATTTTTGCTAAAGTAAAGGCAGAGAAATTAAGCCATTTGCATTAATGCTGTATAGGTTTATGTATGGCAACTAAAGTTAACTTTTATATTATGGTGATGGTGATCGCAACCAGTCTCTTTAGTGCGATCGCGTATACTCCTGCGGCTCAAGCAAATGAACATGATGCAGACAATCAAAAACTAGGTACAGTGAGATCATTGCCAAGCCTCCAGACAAGGGCGCATCCACCATTACAGCCTGACACTTTGCATTTGGGCATGTTAGAGCCGCAGTTTTTTAAATATGCTCAGGACAATAACTGGGTTGCGATCGCAACGATTCATCGCGATGAATATACGATGCACCAGTTGCAACCTGGTGGTGAAGGCTTGTATGCGCTGCCCGATCGCAAACTGGTTTATGTCAGAGGTTTTACCGCCAATATTTATTTTGAAAGCGAGCGCCTCGTGGGAATTAGATTAACTCCTGATAATCGCGATCGCGCTTTGACAGCACCAGAGTTACTGAACCTCGTTCGGGCTTGGTTTCCTGATGATGTGCTGAGTGTGATCTATCAAGTCGCACCATCCGATCCGCGCAAGAGTATAGTCGAAACGCTAATTGGTACAATACCAAAAGCTTTTGAGCAGGATTTAGGAAAAGTTAGCTTGCCTTTTTGTCGAGCGATCGTTTTTCCTTCTCCTGTTCCTGTGAATACCTTATCGACCTGTAATCTAAATATATAGAGGGAGCGCTTCGCGCTTTCTATATAACAGACAAGGGGCTTAAGCCCCTTGTTGGTAAATTTATTGATAAATTACTTTCCATGCAAAAACGAGTTCTATCTGGCGTACAACCGACTGGCAATCTTCACATTGGCAATTATTTGGGGGCAATTCGTAACTGGGTAGAGACTCAGGCTGATTACGAAAATTTCTTTTGTGTTGTCGATCTACATGCGATCACGGTTCCCCATGATCCCAAGACTTTAGCTAGCAATACTCGCGATATTGCCGCGCTGTATATCGCCTGTGGCATTGATCCCAGTATTTCCACGATTTTTGTGCAGTCCCATGTTTCGGCACATGCTGAGTTAACTTGGCTGCTCAACTGCATCACACCGCTGAATTGGTTGGAGCGAATGATCCAATTTAAAGAGAAGGCGATCAAGCAAGGCGAAAATGTGGGCGTGGGGCTACTGGACTATCCTGTGCTGATGGCGGCAGATATTTTGCTATATCAAGCCGATCTAGTACCTGTTGGCGAAGATCAGAAGCAACATTTAGAACTAACGCGAGATGTAGCTGGAAGGTTTAACGATCAATTTGCGCCAGTTTTAAAAGTGCCTGAGCCATTGATTCGCAAAGAAGGGGCGCGGGTGATGAGCCTTACCGATGGTACAAAAAAAATGTCTAAGTCCGATCCTTCAGAAATGAGTCGGATTCATGTGCTAGACAAGCCCGATGAGATTGCTAAAAAAATCAAGAAATGTAAAACCGATGCGGTGCGCGAGTTAGCTTTTGATGATTGCGATCGCCCTGAAGCAAATAATTTACTTGGTCTATACGCAATTTTTGCCAATAAAACTAAGGAACAGGTTCAAGCCGAAGCATCCACATGGCGAGGTTGGGGTGATTTTAAGACGGTGTTGACTGATGCTGCGATCGCGCATCTTGAGCCGATTCAAACTAAGTATGATGAAGTGGTCAAAGAGTCAGGCTATCTTAATCGTGTATTACATGAAGGTCGTGAAAAGGCATCTGAGACTGCTTTTAAAACTCTCAATGCTGTCAAAGATGCAATGGGTTATTTACCACCTTTATAAATATTTACAAACTAAAACTATAAGTATCTCCATGATGAATCAGCAATTATTAGAAATCTTACAAAAGCTAAATTTATACATGCAAGAAATTTATGCAGAAAGATTGCATAGCTTGATTTTATTTGGTTCCCAAGCTAGAGGTGATGCTGATTTGGATTCTGATATTGATGTTTTAGTTGTGCTAAGAGATGACGTTGACTCATGGACAGAAATTAAACGTACAGGAGGATTTATTTCTCAATTATGTTTAGAAAATAGTATTCTGATCAGCAATATATTTGTCTCGGCAAAACAATTTACCGAACAAAGTACAGCTCTTTTGCGAAATATAAAGCGTGAGGGCATAGCTATATGACAACTGAGCAGCAACAGTTAATTACTAAAGCTAAAAACAGCATCAAAGCTGCTCAATTATTAGCTGAAGAAGGTCTATATGATTTCTCGGTATCTCGTGCTTATTACGCTATGTTTTATATCGCAGAAGCATTTTTAATTGGTGAGGGTTTATCTTTTTCTAAACATTCAGCAGTGATTGGTAAATTTGGCGAATACTTTGCCAGAACAAACCGCATTCCATCTAAGTTTCATCGCTATTTAATTGAAGCAGAACAATCACGAATCAGATCGGATTATGATGCTAGTTTCAACACCAGCGAACTTGAAGCAACCGAACAAATAGAAAGAGCAAAGTTATTTCTGGATTTAGCAAATCAGTACTTACCGACGCTTTAGATAAGCGCGATAAACTGGCAGACCTTGCGATTTCACTGAACTTTCACGCTCGGCGGGAATATTTAATTGCATCTTACAAAATTAAAACATGAAAGAAACTAAAGCAAAAAGCACATTGAAAGATGATCAGAATAGTAAGCCCGAACAAGGAATTACAAAGATTTCTGTTTCAGGATATAAATCGCTTGCAGAAGAATGCAGTATTGAAATTGCTCCTTTAACTATCCTTTCTGGTGCAAATAGTTCTGGCAAGTCCAGCATCATGCAGCCATTATTACTAATGAAACAAACTTTAGAATCTACCTATGATGCAGGTTCTTTAAAGCTAAATGGTGCAAATGTTCGCTTAACTTCAACAGATCAAATATTTACAAGAAAATTAACTAGAGCTGGTTTAAGTGTTTCTAAAAAATTTACAGTTTCCGTAGAAATAGACGGACAAAATATTATCAAAAATACCTTTAACAAAAAATATAGAACTAGAGGTATTCAAGTTGATTCTTCGGCATATAAATTTAACGACAATAACTTGATGATTTCTCTAGGAATGAAGCATGATGATGTCATGCAAATTCTTCCAAATAATGCTAGGAAGAGTTTTCGGGACTCCTATGAAAAGATGACAAAAGAATTAAAAAGAATTAAAAAAAATGATAGTGAACCAGATGCATTGAAAGAGATTAATAATAGATTTCATCTATCAGTAAAACGTCATCAATGTTTTCTATATATTGACTCAAACTATCTTTCTACGCGAAGTAAATTTGTATCTATGTTTCCTTCAATATCGATGAAAGAAAATGTTGCTTTTGACCTATTGGGTTTTTTTGGAAGTGGTGGGTTATGTCATTTTACTGAGAAGCGAATCCGTCAAATAATACATGTTCCAGGACTGAGAGGCAATCCAGAAAGAACTTATCCTGTAACCGCAGTAGGTGGTGAGTTTATCGGAACTTTTGAAATCTATGCTGCCAGTATAATTCATAGTTGGAAAACAACTAAAGATAAGCGTTTAAAACAGCTAGCTGAAGCATTACAAACATTAGGATTAACTTGGAAGGTTGACACAAAAAAAATAGACGATATACAGGTAGAAGTACGCGTTGGGAGATTAAAAAATAAAGGTGACAGTCAAGCTAATGATATGGTAAGCATTGCCGATGTTGGATTTGGCTTATCGCAAACCTTGCCAGTAGTTGTTGCTTTATTAGTTGCCGAACCAGAGCAATTAGTATATTTAGAACAGCCAGAAATACATTTACATCCTCGCGCTCAAGCTAACTTAGCTCAACTCCTTGTTGATGCGGCAAACCGAGGTGTTAGAGTCGTCGTCGAAACCCATAGCGAGTTATTAATTAGACGAGTGCAATCACTGATTGCAGAAGATAAAATTGCGGCTGAAAAAGTGAAACTGCATTGGTTTAGTCAAGATGATAATGGCTTTACAAAAGTAACTACAGCCGAGCTTGATGACACAGGAGCTTTTGGAGACTGGCCAGAAGACTTTAGCGAAATTTCTTTGCAAGAGGAAAGTCGTTATTTAGATGCTGCCGAGTCTAAATTGATGGCAGTCTAAACCATGTCAAAAAAAGCTAAAATTTCCAAATTATTAGTGATTGATGCCTCTATTGCTAAAGCTTGTGGCGCGCCCAATGCAACTTTTCCGACATCAAAAAATTGTCGAGATTTCCTTAACTCAGTACTAACTATTTGTCATCGCATGGTACTCACCGATGACATCAAAGAAGAATGGGATAAACATCAATCAATCTATGCGAAAAAGTGGCGGTCGAGCATGGTCGCTAAGAGAAAAGTCGAATATCGATCAGATATAGTGCGAAATCAAAATATTAGAGATCGGCTGGATCAGGTTGCGGAAAGCGATCGCCCACGAGAAGCGATGTGGAAAGATTGTCACCTTTTGGAAGCTGCGATCGCAACTGATAAGATCGTTATCTCTCTAGATGAAAAGGCGAGAATCCCATTTGATAAAGCGGCTAAATCCATAACAGAATTAAATGAGATTATGTGGGCTAATCCTGACAAACCAGAAGAAAATACGCTCTTATGGCTAGAAAACGGGGCAGTAAAAGAAACCCAACGACAATTAGGACATTAAGCTTTCCGTTTGAAATAAGCACGATAGATGGGCAAACCTTGAGAGATCACTGAGCTTTCGCGCTCGGTGGGAATATGGTCAGGGAAAATCGAATCATCGGCAAAGTTGCCTGTACCAGCCAGATTAATAAAATTCTCATTGGCATCAAAATGTTGACGCATATCTTCGGCTACTTCCAATACATCTGATTGCAAAAACACATCGGCGTTAGGTACAAGTAACTCGGCTAAAGTCGCCACTAATTCGGGTTGGACGGCGCGGCGTTTTTGTTGGCGGCGCTTAAACCAAGGATCAGGAAATTGGACTGTAACTTCATGCAATGAGTTTTTGGTTAATAGTCCTGCTAGTGACACATTGGCATTGCAAAAAATATAATGCAGATTTTTTAAATCTAGTTCGTCACGGACTTCATTACAGCGATCGACTAGCGGCTCCCGAATTTCTAAACCCAAAAAATTCCAATCAGGCTTGAATTGCGCCATCTGCAAAATATAGCGTCCTCTTGCTGAGCCAATATCCAGACTTAACGGCTTTGACCAATCAGCATAAACTTCGCTCCAGACTGGTGGTGCGATCGCAACACTATATTTTTTGGCTAATGGGTTAACGTGTTCACGCACACGCGCCCGCCGCGACACATTTTCATTGCAGATGTTGACAATGATTTCGCTTGTAGATGGATTGGGTTGGGGCGTTGAGGAGTCTTGCATAGTACTCAAGGATACCCTAAATCGAAGCTACGACGCTTTGCGTCGCAGTTTCGATTTTATAAAATGGTTTTTCACAAACAATTTTGATCGCTACTCTGCGATATATCTGAATTAACGCTCAAAATTCACCAATTTATCGATCGCCATGCCTGCTCTAGCTTTGTCTCGACAGTCTGTCCGAAGTATGCCTGATCATCTTTTCCCGATCACCTATTCCACCCTTGCGCCACAAGCATTGGTAGACCGTGTGCTATCGCACTATGCTGTAGGCGAAATTACCAGTTGTGTCTTCTGGATGCGGGGACTAAGCGATATCTATTTGGTGGAGGCAGACGATCGCCGTTATGTGCTGAGAGTCTCCCATGCCCATTGGCGCTCTAAAGCCGAAATCGAATTTGAATTAGAGTTATTAGCTTTTCTGCACAAAAACTATATTCCCGTAGCACATCCCCTCACAACCGATGATGGACAACTAGCGATCGAAATCTCGGCTCTTGAGGGTAAACGCTATGCGGCTCTGTTTACTTATGCCGAAGGTCAAGTCGCTATTGGTGATCTGAATAAAACACAAGCACAAAAATTAGGAGAGACTTTAGCAAAGCTTCATGGCACGGCTCAAAATTTTAGCTGTGAAATTGAGCGTCCACATTTAACGATCAAATATTTACTAGATGACTCATTGCGCGATCTATCACCGTTTTTGAATAGTTCAGCGCGATCGTATATGAATGATGCGATCGCAAATATCAAAGAACAAATCTGTCATCTTCCCCAAACTTTCCCCATGTGGAGTGTTTGTTGGGGCGATCCCCATAGTGGCAATGTCCACTTTACTGAAAATAACGAGATCACCATATTTGATTTTGATCAATGTGGTTATGGCTGGCGAGCATTTGATGTTGCCAAATTTTTGCAAGTGACCTCGCAAGCAGGGATCAGCCCCAATGTTCGCCGCGCTTTTTTGGAAGGCTATCAGTCCGTCCAATCCCTCCATGAAATCGAACTGCGATGTTTGCAGCCATTAATTCAGGTCGCTCAGATTTGGTCATGGGCGATCAGTGTCAAATCTGCGATCGTGCATAATCACAGCAAACTCGATCATAGTTACTTCCACCAACGTCTTGAGCATTTTAAAATGTTGCGATCGCCCGATTGGAAACCTTTATAAAATCGCAGCCAAAAAAGCAGAATCGGTCGCTAAGCGACCGATTCTGCTTTTTGGCTTGGCAAGAAATGCTATAACAAAAGAACTTTTAATCTAAATAATTCTAAATACTTCTTAATAAATTATGAAATATTGGCAGTTTATCACCAGCTTCATCTTAGCCACAATCATATTTTTAAGCCCAAGCCCAGTCCAAGCTGCTAGCTCCTCCAGTGTCACTCGCTCGATCTTGAACGAAGGAGGAAGTGAGGACTTCTCTGGAAAAAACTTAATTCGGGCTGAATTTACTAGCACCACCTTAAAGGATGCAAATTTTACGAATGCTGATTTACGCGGCGCACTCTTCAACGGCGTTTTATTAGATGGCGCTAATCTTCATGGTAGTGATTTTAGTTCGGGAATAGCCTATGTCACTAGATTTAAGAATGTTGATTTGAGCGACGCAATTTTAGTTGACACCAATATGTTGCGATCGACCTTTGATAACGTCAATGTCACTGGTGCTGACTTCACCAATGCACTGATCGATGTTCAACAATCAAAGAAACTTTGTGTTAATGCATCTGGCACAAACTCGAAAACAGGTGTTGATACTCGCGAATCTCTTGGTTGCGATTAATCAAAAGTTAAAAGCTAAGGAATCCAACATAAATTTACTGTTTTCGCGACCCACTTCTAGATAAATCTCTAATAACTCGCCATAGGTAGTCTTACCGCCAACAATGCTCCAAAACTCATGTCCAAGTAAGACTACCTCATCAAAAGGCAAATAATTAATTACATAATTCCATCGGTAACTCTCTTTGCTTGCACCATAAGGGTTATAAGGCATCGCATAATAAGCTTGAGTTTGAGGGCGTTTTGTACGTCGTAATGCGTGAAATCTGAGTAATCTTTGCAAAACCTCTAAACATTGCCCCTTGTTTGGCTTTGGTGACTTAATCTCAAATAGAAACTCTGTACCATCTTCAGCCAAGATATATAGATCTGCACGTACTGACTTAATGCTCAAGTCATCATCTCGCTGAGCATTAAGCACTTCGTCAACCATCTGGCTAAAGGATGGCTTATTTCTTGTAGCAGATTCATACTTTTGTTTTTGAATTTCCGCCTCGGCAAAAGCCGCAAGACTTACTTCTAACTTAAAATCCGTTCCCCGCCGCACATCTTGATGATGATCCAACGCTATTAATCGAGCACATTCTTCATAGGAATTACCTAAACCAGTACTTAAACCTCTCTCAAATTGATTGATCCGAATAATTGCTGGAGGAACTAAGGCAGCTTGGAAGGGTTTTAATTCTCCATTAGATGAATTTCTCGATAAATATTCTGAAGAACTAGTTGGCAATAAAATTTCTCGCTCTTTATATTCTTCAACTAAACCTCTAATAAAACCTTCCAAGTAGCCTTTGATTTTTGCACGAGTTGTAGGAGTAATTGCTGCCATTTTATAAGCCTATATTATTTGTAATAAAGATAAAGCTAAGTGATGAATTACAGGTACTGAAACCGCATTACCAAATTGATGTTTCGCTGTGGAATCATTTTCAGCCATTTGAAAATCATCGGGAAAACCCTGTAACTTAGCATAATCTTTTGCAGTTAAAGGTTTGTATTTATTTTGTAAATATATCTCTTGAATAAATCTTTGCTTATATATTTCTGGCTCTGCACATTCTATAGATGTCGTAGCTACATAATCTTTTGTCCCTGTTGCTGTTAATGTCCCAATTGCATCAGCATGGGGTAAATATATTTTAGATACTCCTTTGATTCCTGAAGAAATTTTAGAATTTACAAATTCATAACCTTGATTTTCAATCAAATGTAAAATTTTTTTGTCTACTAAAATATTAATTTCTTCAATTTGTAAATCAGGGATCAAAGACTGTAAAGATATAAATTTCAGAGGGTTTCCATCTTTGATTCCATAAATTTTCTTTCTTCTATTTTTTAAAATAGTTTGGCATATTAGCTTTTCTCTAGGCGTTGTTGTGATGAGATCCCAAGAATGAATTGTTGTATGTCCATCTCTAATATCAGCAAACGTAAAAAAGTCATTTAGCTCATCAATTTTCTGAAATCTACCTCTAGATGCAGGAATTTTTGCATCATTATATAAAGACTTAATTGCAAATTTTTTCTTAGGAAAATCACTCTCCTCAATTCCAGAAACTACATCACAAAGTTTTATTTTTTTATTTAATGGCTTAGGAAATATAAAGCCCCAACAGTTATCAATGTCTTTTCTGATACCAACAATAAATATGCGATCGCGATTTTGTGGTAATCCAAAATCATAGGAATTTAGAACTTGATATTTAACAACATATCCAGTCTCAGTCAAGTTATTAAGTATATACTCTAAACTTTGTCTATTGCGTGGTTCTGTCAGCCCTTTAACATTTTCAAACATAAACGCTTTAGGTTGATTTTGTTTAACCAACCTAAATACATCTAGCCATAATTTTCCTCTTGGATCATCTAAGCCTTGTAATTTACCAGCGATTGACCAAGGCTGACAAGGAACGCCTCCCACAATCAAATCAATTGCAAATGGTAAATCATTGAGACTGGTAATATCTCCTAAATAAATCTCATCATCATTTTCAGAACGCTCAACAAAATTTTTTTGATAAACCTTAATAGCCTCTTTATCTATTTCTGAATATCCAAGACAAACTCCTCCCAAGTTTTCTAAGGCGAGCCTAAAGCCACCAATACCAGCAAATAAGTCAACAAATGCAAATATTGCTTTAGTCGCTATACTTTTGGTTGGCTTAAATAATTGAAATAAGTCTAGTTGCTGACAGCTATTTGTCATGGTTTAATTTTGCTTAAAATAGATAAGGGGCGCTTTGCGCCCTTCATCTATTCTAGAGGATCAACTGATACGCCTCGAATGATCCGTGATAGCTCTGATTTTTCATCCACAGATACTCTCGTTGGTGAGCCACTCAAAATCCGCTCAAATCCTTGGAATGAATCCTTGATTTGTGCGCCTTCATCGGTAATCACATACTCACGAATACGGCTGTCATGGCGCGATCCCCGCATCTTAAATACATTGACGGCTCGTGACATTTGCCCACGGATTTCTACATATTGCAACAGAATAATCGTGTCTGTAATCGTGGAAATATGTGACTCAGTAATTGAATGTGAACCCATGAATTGATCAGTGGTGTTTGTAAATAAGCCAGTGATTTCTTCTTGCTTGACATAGCCTGTTAAGCCAATTACAAATTGACGGAAAGTGTTATTGCTGACACCTCTAGCCAATGCTGAGAGTGAGTCGATCGCAATTCGCGATGGCTTAAATGACTCAATTTCCGATTTAATGACCTGTAAATGATCTTCTAGCCCAGAGGACTCAGGATAAACGCAGATGATTTTTAATAAGCCCGAACTTTCCCATTTATCGAAATCGGTTCCCCAAGATGAAGCATTGCGCGTAAGCTGTTGGCGCGACTCCTCATAGGCAAACAAAATTGCGCGTTCGCCACTTTCGCAACCATTTTCAATGAACTTACTGACCATCAGGGTTTTGCCTGTACCTGTTGCCCCAGTCGTGAGAATGATCGAATCTTTGAAATAGCCGCCGCCACACATTTCATCGAGGGTAGTAATACCTGAAGATACTCTGGTATTAGATGATTTTTGGGTGAGACGCATCGCGCCCAACGGAAATATATTGATGCCTTTGCTGGTCATCGTAAACGGAAATTCTCCCTTCATATGGGTTGTCCCACGCAGTTTCAGAATCTCGGCGGTACGATGGCGGCGCTCCCCATCAAGGACATTTCTTAAAATAATTACATTATCAGAAACAAATTCTTCTACCCCAAATCTTGCTACAGGACCATACTCTAATTCACGCTCAGTGGTCATGACTGTGGTTACGCCCAGAGATTTGAGGCGAGCGACAATCCGAAATATTTCGCGACGGACTAAGCCGAGAGAGTCATATTGCTGAAAAATAGCGGTCATCGAATCAATGGAGATCCGCTTTGCCTTGTACTTGATAATTGCGTATTGAATGCGCTCGATCAGGGCTGATAGGTCAAAATCGCCAACGACTTCTTGACCTTCAGGATCTGGAGAAGCATCAAGGATAAATAAGCGCCCTTCATCGATCAGTTTTTGGAGATCCCAATTAAAGCTATGGGCATTTTTAATAATGTCAGAGGGTGATTCTTCAAAAGTAACAAATACGCCATGCTCATCTAAGCCCGTAATGCCGTTATAGAGAAACTGCATTGACAAAAGAGTTTTGCCAGTACCAGATGTCCCACTCACAAGAGTCGAGCGCCCTTTGGGTAAACCTCCATGAGTGATGTCATCTAACCCCTCAATCATGGTGCGTAACTTCTGCACACCTAGCTCTTGTCTTTTAGTGTCGTTGCTATCATTTTTTGCATTTGATGGGCTAGTCATTGCCAATTAATTCCTCATATAGTAAATCTAGTCCGATTAAAACTTTTTCGCGATCAGACAGGTCGCCAATAATTTTCCTAACTGGCGGTGGTAAAACCTTGGCTAATGTGGGGGTAGCAAGGATTTTATCTTCTTCAGCTAGTTGTGGGTTTTTAAGCACATCAATGACTTTCAAGGTATAGACACCTTGAAATTCTTTCTCAAGAATATCGTTGAGCATTTTCAGCGCTCTCACCGAGTTTGGCGTGTTGCCTGCGACGTAGAGTTTTAGGACGTAAGTTTTACGAATCATTTCATTAGTTGTGGTTGCGTCGGCTATTTATAACGTATCTCTTAAACTTCTATAGAACAAATCTTTGCATTTGCTCTATTTTTCTATTTTTCTATGCGCGGGGAATCGATCGCCGATATAGCTCACAGAGGTGGGCGATCATGTCAATTAGGGTAATTCGGTAATCTAGTAAAATGTCATCATTTCTACCTTCTAGCCTTAATTGTTTCGCAAATTCGTCCATCAGCTCCATATGAATTTCTAGAACCTGTGATACAGAAATATCAGCAAAAAATGAGAGGTTAACGAATTCATCAATCTTTTGGTTTAAATTATCATTTTTTTCTAGAAAGTACTCTAGGATGATCGACCGATATATTTTTTTTAGGCGATCGCAATATTCTTTCTTATCCTCAGGAGATAGGTTACGCAGAAATAATCGTGAATCGCGTTTGTAATACACCCCCAAATACCCCAGTCTCTCGTTGAGTTTATCAGCTAACCTTTGTTGTTGCACACTTAAAGATTCGGAAGCATCGCTATCGGGAATATTGACATAGACTTGATGCTTAACTTGTGGCGAAATTTTGATAAAAGTTGCGATCGCTTGATCAATAATCGTTGGCATCTCTTGAAGCTGAGCAAGATTAATGCTGATACTGGCTCGATAAAAGTCTTTTGATTCGCTCTGTTCATAGGGAGTTTCGCTTTGTTCATACAGATCTTCTAGGACGAGGATGGTAGGCATGAAAATATTTAACATGCCAAGATGATCGACTACAGCCTCAACATCTCTCTTGACATCTTTAAATATAACTAGACAATCTTGGGCATTTTGAGTTTTTGTTAATAAACTTACAAGTCCTTCTAATTCGGAAACAACCGCAATCGTATATCGATCCTCTGACAAAAACTTCGCAAGAGTGGATTTAGTTTGGTTGACATTTGCTTCGACCACCAAACAGCATACTTGTAGAGTAGAAATAACAGGCACGGGCTATTGGTGGTTGGAATGACTGGAATTTTATCTTAAGCTTTATTTTCGCACTTATAATGACGAAAGTATGTGAAATTGATGATCGTAACTATACATATAATCCGAACCAGTAAACTTTTTAAAAGTGTTGCTTTGTAACACTTTTAAAAAGTTTATTAAGATTCTTTTAATTGATCAGTGCTGTATTAACTATAACCCGTAGGCGTTTCAGCATATGGACTCCCTCATCTTAAATCAGTCTTTAGAGATATATGGACAGTCGCAGGTAGCAATTTGCCGACTGCCCACCCATACGGCTGAGGCGTTAACCCTTCTTCAAAGAGGATGGGCTAATGTTGTAGTATTGGATCAAAACGATCTGCCACAGGGTTTATTTAATGCAAGATGTTTATTAAATTGGCGATCGCAGTCTGATAATTGCGCGTTTGCTGCGCCATCGATCGCATTAGCAGATATTGATCTTGAGCCATTACCTGCGATCGCAATTTCGATGACGGTCGGTGATTTTTTGCAAAGAATTTCGCAATATCGACATTCGGCAGAAATATGGGCTTTGGTTGATGGTCATGGCAAATTTACGGCACTTTTGGAGGTTTCGCAATTATTGCGATCGCTGGTGCAAACTGAGCAAAGTCAAAACCCAGCCGTAACCTCGTTGTTACTGCCCCTGATCTATCAATTGCCTTTGCCTGTGATGGTTAGCGATCGCCACGGCGCGATCGTGGGGATGAACTCCGCATGGCGCAATAGCTTACATGAAAGTTTCCCCAATAATGCCACAGCAGCTTCGTTGCCAATAGCTGAGACTATTAGCAATACATCTTTAAATAATCATGTTAATAGCAGTCCCCAAATAATTGAACCAAACCTACCAGTAACACATCAGTTCTGCACTACTGACGGCGCATCTTTCACTTGGCAAGTCACTAATGTGGCTTTGCAAGGCAGTCTGCAAGGTTTTAATCTTGCGATCGCCTACGACATCACCGCCCAAAAAAATCTGGCGCAGGAGCTAGTGGGGCTAAGTCGGGTCAAAGATGAATTTTTGGCCTGTATCAATCATGAGTTAAAAACACCCTTAACCTCCGTGATTGGGATTGCGAGTTTATTGAGCAACAACACCTTTGGCGAACTGAATGAACGTCAAAGTCGCTATATAAAGATGATTCATCAAAGTGGTCGGCAATTAGTTTCGATCATCGACAATATTTTTGACCTTGCCAAAGCCGAGTCAGGACAGCTAGAGCTCTATGCTGAGACTGTTTCTGTCAAAAATATTTGCCAAAAAAGTATTCAACAGGTTAAAAAGCTGGTTCAACAAGATTCCACGATTTTCCGTAACTATCACTTTGAGGAAGGTTGGGAACTGGATATTCAGTTAGATATCGATGCAACTGTGCAAACAATTTATGCGGATGAAGCGAGATTGCAGCAAATGCTTCTCAACCTCCTTTCCAATGCTTTTAAATTTAGTTTTTTCCCATCAGAATTAGTTGATGATGTACCGTCGATCATTCCCAAAATAGGGATTACCGTCCGATGGTGGGAAGGTTGGCTGGCGATCACGGTCTGGGATCAGGGGATTGGCATTCCCGAAGACAAACAAAGCTTAATATTTCAGAAATTTCAACAGGTCGAAAATGTTTTAACTCGACGCTTTGAAGGTACTGGATCAAGTTTGCTATTAACCAGACACCTAGCGCGTTTGCATGGTGGCGATATTACCTTTGTTTCGCAAGTAGATGTGGGTAGTCAGTTTACAATTTTGTTGCCTCCTGAGACTAGCCATAATCATATTCAATTAGATCAACTTGAACGGAGGATTGATATTAGCCATGGTCGCTTAGTGCTGATTGTAGAAACTTCTACGGAGGTCGTTGATTGGCTGAAAAATACTCTGGCGGGTTTCAATTATCAAGTCGTAATTGCGCGATCGGGAACTGAAGCACTAGAAAAAGCAAGACGTTTGCAGCCTTGCTTAATTTTGTTAAGCCCCAATATGCCAATGCTATCGGGATGGGATGTTTTAGCTTTACTCAAAGGTGATTTGGTAACGCAACATATTCGCGTCGTGATGATGAAACATGCCGATGAACCCAAAATTAGCCCCCATCAAGCAGATGGAATTTTGATCAAGCCGATCAAATCAGAAGAACTTAGGGCGTTTTTGCCAAACTATGTGGTGGCTCCAAAATCTCTCAAGTTTTTATACTTAAGTCAAAATCTGGAAGACTCTGTAATTAGATTAATCCAAGATCTTGGTCATTGTCTACTTGAGGCTGAAGACCTGCCTCAAGGGGATGTATTATCCAAAATTTGGCAGCCAGATTTACTTCTGCTTAATGGTGATAATCAGTTCTTATTGAAGTATCTAGAAGATATTAGTCAGTTAGAGTTGCTATCCAGTTTGCCAATCTTGATTATGACCAAGTCTGCGATCGCAGAAATTAATTGGCTGCAACAGCGATTTGCAAATCTAAAATTACATGCTTGTCAAAGCCTAGATTTAGATAATGTAGATACAGCTAGAGCCGAGATTTTGTTGGCTTTGCATCAGTCAATCACTAATGCTATAAGTTATGTTGTTCCGCTCTCTTTTGCGAATGTAGCAAGTATAAGTTGCGATCGCTAATTCTTTAAATAGCTAGTTTGTTTGGGCTTGTTATATCTAGATTTTGAGCCATTTCGCGGAACATATTTGGAAATAAATCAAGCTAGATTTAAGAGGTATTATATTATTTAGCCATTAGTGATTTATTTAATAGTTTTTTGAATGATAATGATAGATTAATCCCTAACTTTTTTATAAAAGTCTAAAACGATTAAGTGAGGGGTGGTGCTTCGCGCCTCCTCTCACTTAACATATCAAGTTGGAGTATTGACCAATGAATCGAGTGGCTAAGTCCTTAAATATTGAGACTAATAGTAGGACTGAAGTCATCCGAGTCGGCGTGATGCACTTTCCAAGTGTCAGTCTAGGCCCTGGCGATGCGAGGGTTAAAGATGCAACCTTGATGGTTCTTCTGAGATCACGGGGATAAGTGTATAATAAGATACAATCACAAATAATTATCAGACATGGATATATATCTAGACAGCTTACTAAATCTAC
>JAYUSC010000624.1:0-2791 GCA_043755885.1 Pseudanabaena sp.
TAATAACCCACTACCTGTTATCGAAGTACTGAGCACTTGCCCAGACTTAGCCTGAACTGTATAAGTGTGAGTAGCATCTCCCACCATTTTGTTGGGAACCAAAGATTCTTTATTGGCTTCCAACGTTAGAACTTGATTTACTGCGGTGTTGGTTGGTGTTGCGATCGGACTAGCGTCAGTAGAAATAGGCTTAGTAGCAGGAATTGGTGGATTATTGACAATAACTGATTGCTGATTACGCATCATCGATGGTAAAGCAAAAGCCGCAATTACTGCTACCACTGCCAACAGTCCACCAAATAGAAATAGAACTCCTGAGTTGGAGCTAGCAGATGGTGCAGGAACTGACCGCCGAGCTTGAGAACTAGATTTGTATGAGGTCGGAGCATTAGAGCTGGCTGCATTCTCAACTCCAGTTAGAATTGTGGATCTAACGATCTTGCTTGTAGTTGCTTGACGTTCTACTTCGGTCATGGTCGCAAAGGTGCTAATACCTTGATTGACCTCTCGCACAGACTGGTAGCGCTGCGTATAGTGATAGCGCACCATCCGAGTTAATACCATTGCTAATCCATTGCTAACATGTGCTTTATCGCGCCAGACTAGCTCACCTGTAGCGGGATCGGTTGGGAGATCGGTAGGACCATAGCCTGTGAGCGCTTTAATCGCCACCATGCCCAAAGCATAAATATCACTGTTATAAGTCGGTCTACCTGCACATTGCTCGCTGGGCATATATCCTGGTGTACCGATGGTAACTGTAAACCGTGATTCCCCTTTTTCATTAGCAGCTAGTTGAGTATTAGCATCCTGCATTGCTCTGACTGCACCAAAATCAATGAGGACAATTTTTCGATCTTTTTTGCGGCGAATTAAATTGTCTGGCTTAATATCGCGGTGAATCACTCCTTCAGAATGCACAAACTCCAAGACATCAAGGACATCTTGCAAAATCTTAAGTACTTCAACTTCGCTTAGTTGTTTGTCTCTGGCTGGTGCGCCAAGATTGGCTAATTCTGCAAGAATACGATCTTGTGATTCACTATCTAGATCTGATACTTGGGGCGGTAAGGCTTTCAACTCGTCATGAAGCGATCGCCCTTCCACAAATTCTTGCACCAAAAAGAACTGCTGATCTTCCTCAAAGTAGGCAAGCAAATGTGGGATTTGATCGTGGCTGCCCAGTTTTTCTAGCGTTTCTGCTTCAGTATTAAATAGCCGCCTTGCCTCACGAATAAAATTGGGATCATCGCTAGCGGGCTTTAGTTGCTTAACTACACAGGGTGGCGAGCCAGGGCGGCGCATATCCCTAGCAATAAATGTATGCCCAAATCCACCCGCACCGATCTGTTTGATCAGTTTGTAGCGTCCATCGAGTACTTTGGCTGACATGTCCGATCACCCTTCTAGTTATAGGCTATGACAAGTTTGAAAATTTGAAAATCGCAAGCTTGCTACGTCTCATTGTATCGGATTAGTTAGTTATGTAATTAATTCGACATAACGGGCTTGGTGTCCCTAGGGGCAGTAAGTAGCTAGGTGCAATTAAATATAAAACCCAAAGAACCAGCTTCTTTGGGTTCTGGGTTTTATTAGCCCTAGCTACTTACGAGTTTTTCCTTGCCTTTTGCTTATGGTTCCTATTCCACATTTTCAGTAAATGGGACTACTGACGACTGCGATCGCTTAGCGAAACCCATCGGCGATCGTTTATTTTTCGGAGGTGAGGCAACCAATGGTAAATATATAGGAACCGTCCATGGCGCATTATTAAGTGGTGAGAGAGAAGCCAACCGAATCGCTAATTTAGCGTAAAAGCCCTTCAACTTTATCTCTAATGTCATCTCTAATATATCGGTATGAAGCAGATGATTCTGCTTCTGGTTGAGGTACAATCCATTCATCAAATAACCGACACATCATCCATTCTTCTGGTAGCCTCATGCTCATCGTACACAATGAGATCACCGCATCGAAGTTGTATGGATGGTAATCGCTGAGAAGTTTTGGATCGTTGTCACTAATGTCGAGACCAACCTCATTCATCACCCGTGCAAAATATGGACTGGATTGACCGAAAGTCAATCCTGCACTCGCCACAAAAATGCGATCTCCAACAAAATCGCACATCCAAGCTTTAGCTATCTGAGAATAGGTATTATCTTGGCAAACAAACATCACATTTTTCATCGAATACATTTTTTCTTGATTTTAATTTTTTATAAATTTGCTCAAAAACTTTTTCAATTCATCCGCTTGGAAATTACGATCATGCGGAAATCTTTCTCGCTCTGGGTTCCAATATAAATAGTCGCACTGAGATTTTGCAAATAAAGTATGCGAATCTAGCATCCATCCATCAATGCAGATTCCCGTTAATAAAGCAAAGGAAAAATCTGTATGCTCAATCAGTGCATGACTAAAATTAGCATTGGTTAAGTTTGCTTTTTTAAATGAAGTTCCAGTTCTACTTTGAATAGATTCGATCAGCCATTTGCCTAGATAGAAGGTCACGATCGCAGAAACGATCGCGGGAATCAAAAAAAGCAACGATTCGGCTCCCATCAGATCCTGTCCAACAAAAGATTGATCTCGTAAATTTTGACCTTTGTAATCATAATTCTGATTACTCATACTGATAATCCTGAGAATAAGTGGAGCAAAGTATATTTCCCGAATAATAAAGTTGTGCAGTTATATATTCACAATTTGCAATGTGAAGGTTAACATAACTATAACTTTTCTGGCAATCTCATGACAGCAACACCTACCGTTCGCACTCACCGATTGA
>JAYUSC010000625.1:0-6520 GCA_043755885.1 Pseudanabaena sp.
CGGGAGTAGCCCGCCGCCACATTTTGGGGTTTTATATTTAATTGCGCCTAGCTACTTAGATAAAAATCTTTGGGGAGAAAGTAAAGGAATGATATCGTCAGGTTGACCTTTGGCAAAAGCAGCAAACCTTTGCGATAATGTCGGCACATAAACAGTAGGGCTGGTAAATCCTGAGAATAGATGTAGGTTTCCGTACTCCTTTAATGCACCAACTAGGGGCAAATTGTCACTACTAAAAGCGACCAGACAATTTCGCCATTTCCCCTTTAACTCACCAATTTTGGGCAGGATTTTACTTACATATTCACGAATAGCAGCTTCACTTTGGATGGGATCGATCGCAGCGTAAGGATCAGTCAAAACACGGCTGAGTTGCCCAAATCTGATACTGCGATCGCAAAATTGAATTGCCCCTGCATCGACGGAGGGAGGCAAGAGTTCATGTCCTGCAATATCCCAAATTGCCTCTTGGTCAATATTTGCGGTTGCTCCTTCTAGCTGATAGCGCTTCATGTCCGCAGGCATCACCATCGATCGCAATTCTAGATCAACAGGTTCTGTATCGATCGCTTCGGCATGGGTGTAATAAATTCTTGCATGAATACCAGAAGCTTTGAGAAGAGCGCGAGACATCGCTCCCGCGCAAACGACAACTTGATCGCTGCGAAATTCTCCCTGCTCTGTAACCACACCTGCGATGCGATCGCCTTCGATTAGTAAGCGCTCAACTTTTGTATAGATAATTTCACCGCCTAACTTTTGCAGAGCTTGGCTATGAGCATCTACAAAACTATCGAGATTGATATGGGCATGAGGAAACAGCAAAGCGCCACTGATCGCTTGAGGATGTAATAGTGGTTCGCGATCGCAAGCCTCTTGAGCATTGAGTAAAGTCGGTGCGATCGCGCAATTGACATATTGCGTGAGAATCGATTCTGTATCCGCATCAGGTTCGAGCGTCAATAATAAATCAAGCTCCCGAAACTCCGTATCCATTCCCAACTCATTAGATAGTTCTCTTTGCCGAGCGATTCCCTCTTGACAAAGTTGCTGTGTGACTGGAGTCGAGCCAGCCCAGTACGAGATGCCACCATAGCCAAGGCTACTGCCTCCTTGAAGCTTCTGATGCTGCTCAATTAGCAACACCGAAAATCCAGCCTTTTGCAATTCATAGCTCAGTGAAATGCCTGTGATGCCTCCACCAATTACAATCCAATCATGCATGGGTTTCTATCTCTTCTAAAAGATTATTGCCAGAGCCTTGGTGCTGGGTCTTCACCCATTTTAAACGCTTTGGCAACACGCACATTCTCAGCGTCACACTGGCAATTACAGGAATCCAATGCAGCATATAAATCATGCCTGAAATAGTCTGCCAGATTGCCGCTCGCCATGACATTTGATAGGAGTGTCGCAGCCCGAAAGCCATAGTTACCGCACTTAGAGCAAGAGAAAATCCTGCGATCTCAGGTAACATTGGGTTATGTCTCAATACGATCGCTGCGATCGTGTCGGGAATAAAAGCTACTGTCAATAAATATTGATTGATATAAAACAGCGAAGCGTCAAAGGTTTTCAGAAATCCCATGCGCCCACTAAGTAATAGATCCCAATAGTCAAGATAGCGCTGAAAGCCGCCCTCAGCCCAACGATTGCGCTGATGCCATAGCTGTTTTGCCGTAACTACGCCTTCTTCTTGTACCGCAGGAGAATTCAAACAAGCAATATCCCATTGACACAAATGCAGACGGATTGTGAGATCGAGATCATCAGTTATCGTTTGCTCGTTCCAACCACCACAGTCTTTAAGAGCCGCAAGGCGCACAAATTGACCATTACCACGCAATTCCCCCACGCCTCCAGCCCGAATCCGTAAATCTTGCAAACACCAATCAAGAGCCATTTCAGCGGATTGTCCAGATGTCCAAAAATTTTCAGAAGCATTGGCGATCGCCTTGCGTAACTGCACCGCCCCAATTTTGGGTTGTTGAAATACGGGTACTAGCGATCGCAATACATCCGCAGGCACTTGAGCATCAGCATCGAACACGCCAATAATATCGCCCTTGGTTAGAGCTAAAACTTGATTTAATGCGCCCGATTTGCCACCCTGAGCTTCATCACCGCGCCTGAGCGTCTTTAATTGAGGATATTTTTGTTTTAGCAAAGTCAACACTTCAGACGTGCGATCGCTACTATTGTCATCAACGATCCAGACCTCAAAGCGATCGCTGGGATAGTCTAGCTGACATAGATTTTTAACTAAGTTCGCAATTACCGCTTCTTCATTTTTGGCGGATGCTAATAGCGAGAAAAATGGTAGATCTTGATCAGGATTGGCTTGATCAGGATTATCTGCGATCGCAGATAACGATGGTGCAAATATTAATCGCAAAGCCTGAATACTAAACAACCCTAACAGCATCCATCGACTCCAAGGGGCAAAATGTAAACCAATCGTCAATCCATAGACAATTGCTAACACAATGATCGTTTTCAGTCTGCGGTGATCGCCCTCTGTCTGAAGGCTGCTACGAAGGTCAGTCTCGTGCATTTGGAGTTTAAATATATTGCGAAATGTTTAGATTGAATATATTCAGGATACCGCTTTTGATCATCTGTTTTTAGCAATTTTCAGTAAGGATAGGCGGCGCATCGCGCCACCTATCCTTACTGATTTTTGGGTTTTGAGCGACTAAGATAGTAAAAGTTAATTCAAAACTAAAACTAATAATTTAATGTTCGGCTTTCTAAAACGCAAATTTCGCAAAAAAATCGCACGTATTGAAATCACAGGAGCGATCGGCTCAGGCACAAGGACTCGCGTACTTGAAGCCCTTGAATTTGTGGAAGAGCAGAAGTTTCCCGCCCTACTGCTTCGCATCGACAGCCCTGGTGGAACCGTTGGCGACTCGCAAGAAATCTATGCCGCGCTCAAACGAATCCGCGAAAAAGCCAATGTGAAAGTAGTTGCTAGTTTTGGCAATATTTCAGCAAGTGGTGGCGTATATATCGGCGTTGGTGCAGATTATATTATTTCCAATGCTGGTGCGATCACAGGCAGTATCGGCGTAATTTTGCGTGGTAACAATATCGAAAAATTGCTCGATAAAATCGGTGTTTCTTTTAAAGTGATCAAATCTGGCGCTTACAAAGATATTCTCTCCTTCGATCGCGAAATCACTCCCGAAGAAAGAATAATTCTGCAATCATTAATCGACAGCAGCTACAACCAATTTGTCGAAACCGTTGCCGAAGGTCGTAAACTCAGCCCTGCCACAGTGCGATCGTTTGCCGATGGCAGAGTATTTACAGGTGAGCAAGCCGTTGAGCTGGGGTTAGTCGATCGCACTGGCACTGAAGAAGATGCAAGATGCTATGCTGCCGAACTTGTGGGACTTGATCCTAAAAACACTAAAGTCTTCACGATCAAGCCACCCAAATCCTTTGCAAGCAAGTTCTTGCCTAGCGGATCGGAGAGTGCGATCGCGCGTCTCCAATTTGAAGCCGAAACGAGTGGAATGCCGCTCTGGATGTGGCAATAATTTGGAATAACCCACACAAATACCCGATGGGTGTTTGTGTGAGTTATAGGAATGGCTATAATGCAGTCAGTCATAACTTGGACGAATACTGAAATGGGCAAAAACAAAGAAAAATCAGGCGACAAAGAGCCATCTAACTCGATTAATATCGGTATTTCTGAAGAGGATCGGATTGCGATCGCAGATGGATTATCGCGCTTGCTCGCTGACACCTATACTCTCTATCTCAAGACCCACAACTTCCATTGGAATGTAACGGGACCAATGTTTAATACATTGCATCTTATGTTTGAGGCTCAATATACAGAGCTTTCGTTAGCAGTTGACCTGATTGCTGAGCGGATTCGGGCGCTTGGCGTTCCTGCACCTGCGACCTATTCCGCCTATGCGAAACTGACTTCGATTTCTGAAACTGAAGGAGTGCCTAAAGCGATAGAAATGATCAAACTGCTGGTCGAGGGGCAAGAAGCCGTTACCAGAACCGCTCGTTCTATTTTCGCGATCGCAGATAAGGCAAGTGACGAACCCACCGCTGATCTATTGACTCAACGGATGCAAGTTCACGAAAAAACAGCATGGATGCTTAGAAGTTTGCTCGAAGAATAGTTCTAAAGCAGTTTTTACTCAAATGAACCACGATAAATTTTTGAAAGTGTTGCAAAGCAGCACTTTCAAAAATTTATTGGTTCAGGTTTGAGCGCAAAGCAGTGTAATTTGAGCCATACAAATCGCGACTCATTGTGTGGCTCAAATTAGGCTAGGATAGGCTCTTAGCAAGTAAGCATATCCATCGAAGTTGAATAATCCGCTTTTTTTAATAGTTTTCCCGATATTTTTGTTGCTGTTACAAGTCCCCGCCACACTTGTACTGCTAAAACGTCTTAGTACTGCTCGCGATCGCACAGCGCCTTTGCTACCCCTTGAACCATCCGCCGAAGCCTTAGCTAAGCGCGAGCCTAAAGTTTCGATCGTCATCCCCACACTCAATGAAATCGATCGCTTGCCGACTTGTTTAGAAGGACTGCGCGATCAAGCCGCCAAGGAAATTATTGTCGTGGATAGCCGATCGCAGGACGGCACACCCGAATATGTGCAGAAATTGCAACAGGATTTCCCAATTCCCTTAAGGCTGATTACCGATGATCCTTTGCCTGAAGGCTGGGTCGGTCGTCCTTGGGCTTTGCATACAGGATTTTTAAATAGTGACCCGACTAGTGAATGGGTGCTAGGAATCGATGCTGATACATTGCCTCAAAAGGGATTAGTCGCCAGTTTTGTCGATCAAGCCAGCGTCGATAATTTTGATATTGTGTCGCTCTCACCAAAATTTATTCTCAAGACCGCAGGTGAGCAATGGCTACAACCTGCGCTATTAATCACCCTGATTTTTCGGTTTGGCGCAACAGGCGATCGCACCCAGTTTACAGAAGATCGAGTGATGGCAAATGGTCAATGCTTCCTATCCAAACGCGCCAAACTAGTCGAGTTAAATGGCTATGAACTCGCCAAATCTTCATTTTGCGATGATGTCACCCTTGCGAGAGCCGCCGCTCAGCGTGGTGCAAAAGTTGGGTTTCTTGATGGGGCAGCGCTGATGCAGGTGCGGATGTATACATCGATGGCAGAAACTTGGCGCGAATGGGGGCGATCGCTTGATCTCAAAGATGCTTCGACACCTAGCCAAACCTTTGCCGATTGTCTATTACTTACCGCCGTTCAGGGTTTACCAATACCTTTGCTAATGGCGCTATCAATCTGGCAACCAGCATCATCGCTATTGATGGATATTCTGTTCTGGCTCAATGCTTTTCTAATATTTATTCGTTGCTTACTAGTATTTGGCATTCGGACTAGCTACACCGAGGTCGGCTTTTGGTTTTGGCTATCGCCTCTCGCCGACCCTGTTGCCGTAATACGCATCTGGATTTCGGCACTCACCAAACCTAAAAGTTGGCGTGGTCGTATTTACGGCTGAAGTTAAACCAGCGCTAAGCGCTGGTTTAACTTAGAAAAATACAACACGGCTATCAAACCCTTGACGGCGAACAGTTTGACTCATAGTCTCGGCACTGCTGCGATCGGGATAGCCCTGCACTTCGATATAAGTACCACGATAAGAAGATCTGAGTTGAGCATTGGGCGCGACCGATTGCACTCGTTGCAACTCAGATACTAAGCCTGTAGGAATAATTACGAAATATCGTAATTGTGTACCAGAGGGTAAGCTTTGAGATGCGATCGCAGGAAAGCCCTGAGCTTGACCTGACTGATTTTGTGAGGGAAATGGCTGAGGCGATCGCGAAATTTCGATCGCATTACTATTAGAAAAATCGGAACTAGGCACATTAGGTAATGGCTCATTTGTGCGTGATGTCATAATCGGAATTGATTCGACAGGAATCGGCGCAGATGATGCTGGTGGATTATTGTTGGGAATAGGAGGGATAGAACTCACAGGCGGCAAAGTAGAAAATTTGCTCTGTACAGTTTTGATCTGTGGATTTAGCCCTGCTTGGCTAAACTGAGCTGCACGACGTTGAGCAAGATTTAAATTATTAAAGCGTCCTAACTGGACAACCTGTTCACCTGTATCTAGTCTGCTGGCAAATGCATCTGGAGCCAATATTTTGGCTTGTTTGATATTTGCCACATTTGGTAAATATACGAGGTACTGTGCACCACTAGCATTGGTGGGAACTGCTGGAAGGGAGTCATTTGGGAAAGACTGGGCGTTAGCGGGGCAACTAAAGCTGACCATGGTGCTAACGCTCAAAAGAGATGCTAGACCAATGGTGATGTTGCGAAGAGTGTTTTGGGTGAGGAGTCTCATATGCTTAAGCCGAAGGTAGCAAAAAATGAAATTGGGCGCGATTGTACCATACTCTACAAGACTCATATAAGTTCTTTTAGTTGCAAATTAGCTATTAACGCAAGATATGGGAGACGGCGCTTCGCGCCGTCTCCCATATCTAAAA
>JAYUSC010000626.1:0-6515 GCA_043755885.1 Pseudanabaena sp.
AGCGGGCGAACCAGCTTCTTTGGGTTTTATATCTAATTGCACCTAGCTACTTACTGACATTTCAATCTCATGTTGAGAGAATGTTTGGAGACCAAACCACTACATTTTTTGTATATGTAGGGGCTTGGTCTCCAAGCCCAAATTACTTCCGCGTAACATCACTCACTTAGTTGCAGCAGCCTTTTTGGTTGTCGTCTTTTTAGTCGTTTTCGCAGCGGTTTTGGTTGCAGCGGTTTTGGTTGTGGTCTTTTTGGTTGTGGTCTTCTTGGTGTCGCTAGAAGCAGACTTAGTGCGCTTACTAGTGCTTTTGCCAGATTTGCTTGCCAACATTGATAAAGCCTCTTCTAAGGTCAATCCTTCGACGGTCTGTTCCTTAGTGAGCGACACATTTACCTTGCCATGCTTCACATATGCACCATACTTACCATCGAGAATCTCGATCGCATCATTATCGTCGGGATGGTTACCGAGGGATTTCAAAACCTTGGCAGCAGAGGCTCCTCGTAGAGTTTTGGGCTGGGCAAGCAATTCTAAACCGCGTTCAAAGGTGATCGAATAGGGATCATCAGTGGATTTTAGCGATCGATTGTCATCCTTGTCGCCGTTGCCTTTGGTATGACAAACGTAGGGACCAAACCGCCCTGTATTCACAAACACGCGATTGCCAGTATCAGGATGTGCGCCTAGGGTGCGAGGTAAAGCTAACAACTTGACGGCAATATCGACGGTGACATTTTCGGGTTGCATTCCCTTTGGCAATGAAGCGCGTTTGGGTTTGGGAACAGCATCGGTGGCTTGACCTAGCTGCACATAGGGACCATATTGACCCATCATCATGAAGATTGGCTCATTCAGTTCTGGATGGATGCCAACTTGATCTGGTCCTTCGAGTTTTTGTTTGAGCAGCAGTTCAATCTTTTCGGGTACTAAATCGGAAGGAGTCAGGTTTTGAGGGATGGAAGAATTGACCATGCGATCGCCTTCTCCAACTTGGATATATGCGCCGAATTTACCGATTTTGACCTTGACATCATCATCTAGCCCTTCTAGCCGCACCGTTCTTGCTGATTCGCCATCGATTAGGCTATCGCGAGACTTCACTTGCCCGCTCAAGCCTTGTTCACCTGAATAGAACTTCTTGAGGTATGGTAGCCATTCCACCGTACCCATAGAAATATCATCGAGAGTTTGTTCCATTTTGGAAGTGAAGCTCGGATCGACGAGATTGGGGAAATGCTCCTCTAATAAACTGGTGACGGCAAAGGCGGTAAAGCTCGGAATTAGAGCATTATTAGTAAGCTGCACATAGCCGCGATCGCAAATTGTGCCAATAATGCTGGCGTAGGTGCTGGGGCGACCAATACCTTCACTTTCGAGCATTTTTACGAGCGCAGCTTCAGTAAATCTTGCAGGTGGTTGAGTTTCATGCCCGACCGTATTTAATTCACGGCAGACAGGATGATCGCCAACTTTGAGCAGTGGCAACATTACCTCTTTTTCTTCGAGCGCCGCATCGGGATCGTCCGATCCTTCGACATAGGCGCGGAAAAATCCTGCGAAATCAATCCTCTTGCCCGAAGCCCGAAATAAAGCATCCTCAACGGTCAATTGCACGCTGAGCATCGTCAGGCGGGCATCTTCCATCTGTGAGGCGACAGTGCGCTTCCAAATCAGGTCATAGAGTGCGAGTTCACGTCCTGATAATCCTGTGGCTTGAGGAGTGCGAAAAGTCTCACCTGCGGGACGGATCGCTTCGTGGGCTTCCTGTGCGCCCTTGGATTTGGTCACATATTGGCGTGGCTCTTTGCTCAGGAAGCTACTGCCATACATGGTGGTCACGCATTGACGCGCCGCCGTGATCGCCTGTTGCGACAGATGCACCGAGTCAGTCCGCATGTAGGTAATAAAGCCCTGCTCGTACAAAGCTTGAGCGACCCGCATCGAGTCCCGCGCCGACAAGCGCAGTTTGCGGTTTGCTTCTTGTTGCAAGGTCGATGTGGTGAAAGGTGGAGATGGCTTGCGGACGGTCGGGCGTTCATCGAGATTGCTGACTGACCAGACTTTGCCATTTAGTTTCTGCTGCAATGCGATCGCAGCCGCTTCATCCAATAATAAAACTTTGCGTCCCTTGGCAATTTTGCCTGTTGCCTCATCGAAATCTTTACCAATAGCAACATTCACGCCGCCGACTGAGACTAATTGCACAGGAAATTCTTGTTTTGGGGCAAATAGATTTGCTTTCAAGTCCCAATAACTACCTGACTTAAAAGCGCGACGTTCGCGCTCACGATTGACAATTACCCGCACGGCTACCGATTGAACTCGTCCTGCTGACAAGCCCCATGCAATTTTTTTCCAAAGCAAAGGCGAGAGAGTATAACCAACCAGGCGATCGAGGATGCGGCGCGTTTCTTGGGCATGGACAAGGCGATCGTCGATTTGACGGCAATCTTTGAGCGCTGCTTTGATCGCCTCAGAGGTGATCTCATGGAATACCATGCGTTTGATCGGCACTTTCGGCTGCAAAATTTGCAATAGATGCCAAGAAATACTTTCGCCTTCACGGTCTTCGTCAGTCGCTAGGATTAATTCTTTGACCCCTTTTAGCGCTGACTTAAGTTCACGGACAATCTTTTTCTTGTCGTCTGGCACGATGTACAGCGGCTCAAAGTCAGCATCCACATTTACGCCCAGCTTTGCCCATTCTGTACCCTTTAGCTCGGCAGGAATATCACTAGCTGATTGCGGCAAATCGCGCACATGCCCCATTGAAGCTTCTACTCGATATCCAGCAGGCAAAAAGTTGCGAATGGTGCGAGCTTTAGTGGGCGATTCGACAATAACAAGAGTGGACATATTAGCCTGCAAGGTTCGCGGTAATCAAAAGAAACTGGAAGATCAATAAGCGCAAAATCAACGGCTTATCAAATACCTTCTTAACCTATATACAATGTTTATGCAGAAAATTACTATTTTTTAGTAGGACGGTAACTACACTAACAAGTTTCCCGAAACTACTAGTTGCAAATTTAGCTACTTAGTGCATTCGACTCAATTAATGCATGGAAAGCCAGATCAAGCAAGACAGTTATTAACTCACTCTACGCAGATAAGTAGCTAGGCACAATTAAATATAAAAACCCAAAATCTGTACCGCCCGCACAGCGGGCGGTACAGATTTTGGGGCTGGGTTTTTAATTATGCCTAGCTACTTATAATTCCTGCGATAGCTCAGGTTTGGGGCTGCGCCCTGTGGCGTAGCCCCTACAGAACAACAATTATTCAGGTAGGGGCTTGGTCTCCAAGCCCAAATTGCTATTATTCATCGCTGGTAGCTAGACTGTAATTTGTGCCAGTAAAGTCAGCACCTTTGACGTTGGCATTTTTGAAGATGGTATTATTAATATTCGCTCTGCGTAAATTCGCATGAATTAACACAGCGTCAGTAAAGTTCGCGCCCTTTAAATTGGTGTCATTGAGAATCGCATCAGTCAGGTAAGCCTTAGTAAGATTGGCTTTTTCCAGTTTTGCACCCGTAAAATCAGCACCTTCCAAGTTGGCGTTGGTTAGATCTGTACCGCTTAAGTTTGCACCCATTAGAGCTGCACCGATCAAGTGCGATTGACTCAAATCAGTCCCCGCAAGATTTGCGTTAGTCAAGTCGCAGCCTGCACATTGTTTGGTTTGGAGCAGTTGTGGCACTTGGACAGGATCATATGCTTCTAATGGCATCGCCCAGCCAATTCCAATTACAGCCAAAATTGCAACTAATTTAGTGCTCATGTTGCCCTCCTCTTATACGAGGAATGCTATACATCTATTATCGCTGCAATTAATTTCGGATTCGTTCTGTTGGGTCTGTCGTCACTATTCTTAATCATTAATGGAATCGATCAAACAACCTCTGGGTTTAATTGTAATTTTGGGCGCAACCGCGACTGGCAAAACTAGTCTTGCGATCGCAATTGCCAAACACCTGAATTCCCCGATTTTGAGCGCGGATTCGCGTCAAGTTTATTGCCATTTTGATATTGGTACGGCAAAACCAACTTTAGAAGAACGTCAGGGCGTTCCCCATTACTTGATCGATATTATTCAGCCTGAGCAAACTTTGACATTGGCGGATTATCAAGATCAGGCGCAAAATTTAATTTCTAAGTTTCATGCTGAGGGAATCACGCCGATCTTAGTTGGTGGTTCAGGCTTATATCTTAAATCAATTACCGCAGGGCTAAAAATTCCTAGAGTCGCGCCGCAACCCGAACTGCGATCGCAATTTGAAGAATTAGGACAAAATTATTGCTACCAAGTTTTGCAGCAGGTCGATCCCGTTGGAGCAACCAAAATTCATGCCAATGATCAAATCAGAACTTTGCGATCGCTAGAAGTTTTTTATGTGACGGGGCAACCTCTATCAGCACAACAAGGTGAGCAGCCACCTGATTATCCGATTGTGCAGATTGGTTTAGATTGTGAGGATCTCGATGTTTATCGTCAGTTAGTTTGCGATCGCAGCGAGCAAATGCTAGAGCAAGGTTGGCTCGACGAAATTCGTGATTTACAAAACCGCTATGGTGCAGATTTGCCACTTTTAAAAACTTTGGGCTATGGTGAAATGTCCGATTATTTAGCCAATAAAACTGATCTCGAAACTGCCAAATTATTAACTGTGACGCATACCTGTCAGTTTGCTAAACGTCAAAGAACATGGTTTCGCGGTTCGGGTAATGGCGATTTGCCAATCCATTGGCTGCGATCGGGGAGTCGTTGGCAAGATGCGATCGATGTAGCTAAAACGAGATTTTAAATTTATGCGATATCTGCTTGTTATGCACTCTCTGATATGATGCGCCTTGAGTATGCCAACATCTCGAACGGCTAGATTACAATGCCTGTACTCGTTAAAATGCACTGCCCATGCCACACTGACCTCTATTCAAAACCTGTTGAACCAGAATTTTCATAATGACGAGTACCCAACAACGCGCCGCCCTACAAAGCCAAATCTGGAAAATCGCCAATGATGTGCGCGGCTCAGTCGATGGCTGGGATTTCAAGCAATATGTGCTCGGCACGCTGTTTTATCGCTTTATCAGTGAAAACTTTGCCAGCTACATCGAGGCTGGTGATGACAGCATCCACTACGCCAAGCTGTCCGATCGCGTCATTACCGACGACATCAAAGACGATGCCATTAAAACCAAAGGCTACTTCATCTACCCCAGCCAGTCGTTTGCCACGATCGCCGCCAGTGCCAACACCAACGAAAGCCTGAATACTGACCTAGCGGCGATTTTTGCGGCGATCGAAAGCTCGGCAAATGGCTACCCCTCCGATCTGGACATCAAGGGGCTGTTTGCCGACTTTGACACTACCAGCAATCGCCTCGGCAATACGGTTAAAGATAAAAATCTACGCTTGGCGGCGGTACTAAAAGGCGTGGCAGGGCTGGATTTTGGTGACTTTGAAGGCAGCCATATCGATCTGTTTGGCGATGCATACGAGTTTCTGATCTCCAACTATGCCGCCAATGCAGGTAAATCGGGCGGCGAATTTTTTACGCCGCAGCACGTCTCTCGGTTGATTGCCCAGCTTGCTATGCACCAGCAAACCAGTGTCAATAAAATTTATGACCCCGCCTGTGGTTCTGGTTCGCTGCTATTGCAAGCCAAAAAGCACTTTGACGCTCACCTCATTGAAGACGGTTTTTACGGACAGGAGATTAACCACACCACTTATAACTTGGCGCGGATGAATATGTTTTTGCATAACATCAATTACGACAAGTTCAATATGCAGTTGGGCAACACTCTGACCGACCCGCATTTTGTTGATGACAAGCCATTTGATGCGATCGTCTCTAATCCGCCCTATTCGGTGAACTGGATTGGTAGTGATGACCCGACGCTGATTAATGACGATCGCTTTGCGCCTGCTGGTGTACTCGCGCCTAAGTCTAAGGCTGATTTTGCGTTTGTGTTGCATTGTTTGAGCTATTTATCGAGCAAGGGTCGGGCGGCGATCGTGTGCTTTCCTGGTATTTTTTACCGTGGCGGCGCGGAAGCCAAAATCAGAAAGTATCTGGTCGATAACAACTATGTGGAAACGGTGATTGCCCTCGCACCCAATCTGTTTTTTGGCACGACGATCGCGGTGACGATTTTGGTGCTATCGAAACATAAGCCCGATTCCGCCATCCAGTTTATTGAGGCCAGTGGACTGTTTAAAAAAGAAACTAACACCAACACCCTGACCGATGACCACATTGCCGAAATCATGGGGGTGTTCGATCGCAAGGAAAATATTGCCCATTTTGCGCGATCGGTGACCTTAGAAGAGATTGCTGCTAATGATTACAATCTGTCGGTCAGCAGCTATGTGGAAGCCGAGGACACCCGCGAAATCACGGACATCACCGCGCTTAATGCTGAACTAAAAACCACGGTTGCCAAGATCGATCGCTTGCGTGTTGAGATTGATGCGATCGTGGCGGAGATTGAGGGAGAAGCAGCATG
>JAYUSC010000627.1:0-6501 GCA_043755885.1 Pseudanabaena sp.
TTGCGATCGCAAATCTATACCATTACTTTCAAGAGGCAAAATAAAGCGATCGCGTTAATCGTGTTAATTACGTTAATTCGGACAAGAAGAAGAAACCTAAAACATCTTTGCAGCCCACGGATACTTCGGTCGCTTGATCGCAAAAATACACCAATCAAGTTAATCTAGACTTGCCAAGTTAAGATTAAAGCTACAGCTAATAGGCAACCCCAGCCGAATCAACATAACCTATGACTAGAACTGAACGCGACTCAATGGGGGAAATGTCCCTACCCGATGACGTTTACTATGGTATCCAAACTGTAAGGGCGATCGATAACTTTAAAATTAGTGGACTTAAGCCCCTGCCGACCTTTGTCGATGCTTGCTTGCTGATCAAAAAAGCCACAGCATTAGTTAATGCCGAACTCGGTTGTATCTCTGTCGGCATGGGCATGGCGATCGCAGCAGCAGCCGATGAAATATTAGATGGGCAGTTACGCGATCAGTTTGTTGTCGATGTCTATCAGGCTGGGGCTGGCACATCGCACCACATGAATATCAATGAGGTGTTAGCCAATCGCGCCCTTGAGATTTTGGGTGATGTCAAGGGTAATTACCAGAATCTCAGCCCTAATGATCATGTCAATTACGGACAGTCTACAAATGACGTGATCCCGACGGCGATTAGGATTGGCGCATTATTAGCGCTTGATCAAGTACTTTTCCCTGCTTTAGCAAATCTCAATGAACAGCTACGGATTAAGGCGATCGCATTTGCTGGAATCGTTAAATCTGGACGTACCCATTTACAAGATGCTGTGCCAGTCAGACTCGGCGATGAGTTTCAAGCCTATGCACACATTATTAGCGATCATGTCAAGCGCATTCACTTAGCTGCTAATGATCTCAAAAGTTTAGGATTAGGCGGTAGTGCGTCAGGCACAGGGTTAAATACGCATCCCAAATATTGCGATCGCGTTGCCGAAAAGCTTAGTGAGATCACAGGATTTGAGCTAACTCCAGCCAGTAATCTGATGGCAGCGATGCAAAGTATGGCTCCATTTGTCAATGTATCGGGCGCAATCCGCAACCTTGCCCAAGATACTTGCAAAATTGCGAACGACTTACGCTTGATGGATTCGGGACCGAAAACAGGTTTACGCGAAATCCAGTTACCGCCTGTGCAACCAGGCTCGTCGATTATGCCAGGTAAATATAATCCTGTGATTGCCGAGATGACGAATATGGTTTGTTATCAGGTGATTGGCTATGACACTGCGATCGCCTTTGCGGCTCAGGCGGGTCAGTTGGAGCTAAATGTGATGATGCCTCTAATTGCCTATGATTTGATTCAGAGTATTGAGATTTTGGGTAATGCGATCGATACTCTGGCGACTAAATGCATTAGAGGAATCGTGGCCGTTGAAGATCGCTGTCTCGCCTATGCTGAAGGTAGTCTGTCACTGGTGACGGCGCTAAATACCCACATTGGTTATCTAAATGCTGCTGATGTTGCGAAGGAATCTCTAGCAACAGGTAAGTCTTTGCGTCAAGTGGTTTTGGACAAAGGATTAATGACTGAACAGAAGTTATCCGAAGTTCTTGACCTTGAACAGATGAGCCGTCCGAATGGATAAAAGCAACCCTCATCCCCCAGCCCCTTCTCCCTAGAGAGAAGGGGGGTAAGATTTTTTCTTGTTCCCCTCTCCCTAATGGAGAGGGCTAGGAGTGAGGGTCTTTTTGTAATTTATAAACTTTTAATGGAGAAATAAAAAATCATGTTAGCAGTAGCAGTATTGGCAGCAGGTAAAGGAACGCGCATGAAATCAGCGTTACCGAAAGTATTACAGCCCCTTGGCGGCAAATCATTAGTTGAGCGGGTTCTCAATGCAACTGATCCGCTCAAAGCCGATCGCCGTATTGCGATCATTGGCTATTGCAGCGATCAAGTTCGGGCGGCTCTTGCCGACTATCCTCAACTAGAATTTACTGAACAAACCGAGCAACTCGGCACAGGACACGCAATTCAGCAATTATTAGCACCTTTAGCAGATTTTAAAGGTGAACTGGTTGTCCTCACGGGTGACTCGCCTTTGATGCGGACAGAGACTATTCAAGCCTTAATCGATAGCCACCGCCAACACAAAGCATCGGCAACAGTGCTGACAGGGATTCTTCCTAATCCGACAGGGTATGGTCGTGTATTTTGCGATCGCGATATGAAGATCGAAACCATCATCGAGCATCGCGACTGTAATCCTGAGCAGATTCTCAATCAGCGGGTTAGTACGGGTGTCTATTGTTTTGATTGGCAAGAATTGGCTCAGGCGCTGCCGAAACTGACAACAAATAATGTTCAAAAGGAATATTATTTGACCGAAGTATTTGACTATCTCAATTCGGTCTATGCCAGTGATTTGGAAGATCCTGACGAAAGTCTTGGCATTAACGATCGCCTTCAGTTAGCCCATGCCTACGAGATTTTGCAAAAAAGAGCGCGAGAAAAATGGATGCGGGCTGGTGTGACCATGTTACTTCCTGAAACAATCACCATCGATGATCAAGTGGAACTTGCTCCTAACGTGATTATCGAGCCACATTCCCATTTGCGTGGTAATACCAAAGTGGGTTCAGCAACAACGATTGGCCCTTCAAGTTTATTAGAAAACAGCATTATCGGCGAGAACTGTTCCATTCAGTTCTCAGTAATTGAAGATAGCCAAATTGCCGATAACTGTCGAATTGGACCTTTTGCGCGGATTCGGGGCGAGTCCAATGTGGGCGAAAAATGTCGGATTGGTAATTTTGTGGAACTTAAAAATGCCAAAGTTGGCGATCGCACTAATGCCGCCCATCTTAGCTATCTGGGTGATGTCACCCTCGGCAAGCAAGTAAATATCGGCGCAGGGACGATTACAGCTAATTATGACGGCTTCAAAAAGCATCAAACGATCATTGGCGATCGCAGCAAGACTGGTTCTAACTCTGTTCTCGTTGCGCCGATTCAAATTGGTGAAAATGTGAATATTGCTGCGGGTTCGATCATTGTCGAAAATGTTGAAGATAATGCTTTTGCGATCGCAAGATCTAAGCAAATCATCAAATCTGATTATTACGATCAAGAAGGTCGGAAAAAGAATTAAAAGTATAAGGCGGCGCTTTGCGCCGCCTTATACTTTTTGAATTTGCAATATTTTATCTTGTCCGCTTGTAACGTTTCTGCTCGTACATCAGGCGATCGCCATCTGCTAAAAGATCATTAATTGATTGATGTTGGCTTGGATCAAACGCAACTACACCAACACTGTAAGCAATATCGTAATCATGCGATGTCTGATTATTATTATTAAAGGCTCCTAGTGCTAGCTCTAACCGATGTAAAATTAGCTGCGTTTCAACCTGATTGGCATTAGTCAATAAAGCTACAAATTCATCCCCTCCCAATCTACCAACTACATCTGACTCACGAAAAGCCTCTTTCAAGATTTTACCGAAATTAATTAAGGCAATATCTCCTTCTGCATGTCCGAAGCGATCATTGATCTCTTTAAAGAAGTCTAGATCAAAAAAGAATAGAGAAGCAGGTCTATCCATTCGCTTGCATAGATTTAGAGCATGGATCGCTAAAGCACTAAATCCACGCCGATTAGATATTTGGGTCAACTCATCAATTGTTGCTAGTTGTGCTGATGCTAGTTCTTCTACTGCCATTTGACCAAGATCACGCAGTAGATCTTCGTCTTCCTTACTAAGTGTGCGAGGAACGCGATCAATTATACAAAGTGTACCAATCTTAATTCCGTTGGAGATTACTAGTGGGACTCCCGCATAAAAGCGGATTTTCGGCTCATTAAGAACTAGAGGATTATCGTGAAAACGATCATCTAATAAAGTGTCAGGAATTATAAAAATGTCATTGCCTAAGATGCTATGACCACAAAAGGATATATCGCGGGGCATTTCCGTTGTTTCTAAACCTTGACTGGATTTAAACCATTGGCGATTAATATCAACGAAGCTAACCAATGCGATCGGCACTCCAAATAGTCGCTTTGCGATTCTAGTTAGCCGATCAAAGCGCTCTTCTGGTTCAGTATCGAGAATATCTAGCGATCGCAATGTTGCCAAGCGAATATCTTCATTCTCTGGATATGCTGGTGCTTTCATAGCTTTTTATTATTTAGCATCAAGTATACTGAATAATAGCTTTAAGGATTAGTGGGGCAACCATTGACAAAAATTAGGAACAAACAAACCACTAAATTTTTTACAAAAAATATGGGTTTGTTTGTCCGCAAGTTTCTATATTATTTCCAGATGTTTTCCCAAAATGGGACTTCCGTAGAATCAGGGAGGCTGGAAATATTCATCTTGCGGCGAATATCGGCGATATTCCAACCTGTTAATTTAGATAGATTTTGGGCTTCTTTCTCGAAGCGTGGACGTAGCGATCGCAGATATTCTTTACCTGCATCACAGTTGGTTTCACCTTTAAAGGTCTGTCTTAGAACATAGCGCCCTTGGAAAGATTCTTGATTTGAGGTTTCCTTAAATGTTAAGTCTTCAGGGAATTTATCGCGGTTATAACGGATATGTAAGCGCGTGATGAAAACGCTGCTATTGCTCGGAGGCATCCGCCTAGGAAGAATACGCGGACTTGACGGCTGGCTAAAAGCTGGAGAACCAAGCCAAAACACACCTGCTTTACGAAGTTCATCTTGCGAGAGTGGTTCGGCGGAGCAAGGATCGCAGCTTGACATGTCCCATGCATATTCTAAGAAAGCAACTTTGCGACCTTCCTTTTCATAGGAAGTCTTGAACATTGACTTATAGAAATCGCCAAATTCATTCTTCACATAGACAGGAATATCATCACCTGATGGCACTTTGATCGTGCGGTAGTTAGCTACTTCAGCTTGTCCCTTGGGTGAAAGAATATAGACTAACAAGTCTTGATCACCATTAGCATTCAGCATTCCTAAGCGAATAGGTAGCATGAACTTCGGTGATTCATATGCCATCATCAGCGGTCTGAGTGATTGTGAACCTGTTTTATTTAGTTCCGCAATATTCACCTTTGCCACAAAGAACTTCATGTTTTGACGGATATAGGGCTGGAGAAGTTCTTTTGCTCCTTGGGGAATTTTGTAATCATTATCAATTAGCCAAGATTCTAAACCATCAGAATCTTTGGCACTAAGAATCAGAATATCGTATTCTCCAACGGCAAACTTAGCCTCGATCGTGACTTGATAATTATCACGACGGGCTTTTGCTTCCGTCGCAGGTGCAGCACTACTTCGGGTGGCTCCTAAAGATACTCTGTCATAGGCTTCATACTTTGCACAGGGATCGGAGTCAAAGTATTCGACTAAGCGAGGAGCGCTAAACGAATCAAGGCGATCGATAATTTTTTGTTCACCGATGCGAACTTGTTCTTTTTTTAGCAATACTGGCACTGGCACAACCAGCGCGAAGTCTTTGACATCGCCTTGATAGTCATTTGCCATTGTTAAAACCGTGCGCTTGCCATCACGGGCAATCACAACTTGCGAAGCCTTATTAAAGAGGCTCGCATCGGCTTGTGATACATAAAAGCCACAGAATGCGAAGACGGCCGGCGAATAAGCAAAAACGACTAAACAAGCAAGGGCGGCACTTAAAAGTACACGCATCCAAACCAGAAATTTTTTCATGTATCTATCCTCAAAAATTCAACAATTAGTGGTGGCGCTTCGCGCCACCACCACCGATATTGGTTTTAGTTAGCAAGCAAAGCGTTATAGCGTTTGGGCAACCATTGGAATCGTGGCGCATTCCAGATGCGATCGCATAAAACTGTGAGCGGTGAAATTAGAAATAATGCATAAAACATCGCGTCAGCGTTGAAGAACACATTACGGAATATAAAAGCTAAAACTGCGATCGCAAAAGCCCAAATTAACCGCGCCCCTTTAGCATTCGGAATAGAACGCGGATCGGTGATCATAAATAATGCAAATAGCAACAGAGAGCCACTAGTCAAGCGGTGGGCGAGGACATCCCAAGTCCAACCCAGCCAAAGATTTCGCAATCCTTCTAAAATCGCGTAGGAGGCTAAAAACATAAAGCTCGTATCCCAACGTCCTACCTTTTTAAGAACGATGCCACCTAAGCCCAGAAAGACCAGAGCATATAAACTATCTTCGCCCCATTGTCCATTGGAAACCCATGCATGGCTATTCCCCACCAAACTATCTAGCAACAAAACTACAACAATGCCAAAGTTGGCAGGATTGAACCAGTGTTTGCCGTTGGTGCGGAAGATAAATTTGCTTGCGATCGCTAAGAATGACGCACATGCGATCGCACTATAGCTATCGGAGCGCAATAACAAACTTAAGCCCAAGGCGGTAATCGTCGCGCTTTTGAGTGAGAGCCAGCGTTCATGCTTTTGTGGCATTGCTGGTGGAAATATGCTGAACATACAGAATTGGGTGAGCCAACAAGTCGCAAAGGTAATTGCGATCGCAATCGGTT
>JAYUSC010000628.1:0-16133 GCA_043755885.1 Pseudanabaena sp.
CGACCTGCGCTTCTGGGTTTTAAGGTTACTTACGCATAGCTACTTACTAACATAAAAACCGAATACTTTAGTTGAGAGTGTTGCAAAACAACACTTTCAACTAAAAACTAGAATGGGGCGCAACGCGCCCCATTCTAGTTTTTGGGTTTTATATTGTAATCGTTCGGATTTTCGGCAGCGATCGGTTGTTTTTTATGGAGATCTTTGTCGTACTTAATTCCTATTTGCACGACATTATCAGGCTGAGGCTCTGGACGCGATCGCTCAATTCCCCTACGGCGCTCTGAAGTTCTGACTTCGCTAGTGTCTTCAGTCACAACTTCATAGAGAATTGCTTGTTTGTTAGCCTCAGTGCCGCGCCGCAACACACGCCCCAAACGCTGAATATATTCACGGACTGAGCCTGTACCCGATAGCAGGATCGCAATCCGCGCATCAGGCACATCGACACCTTCATTTAAAACATGGGAAGCAGCTAAGGTTTTATATTTGCCTTCACGAAAGAAAGTTAAAATTTCGTGGCGCTCCTTCACAGGAGTTTGATGCGTGAGCGCAGGAATTAATAAATCTTGCGAAATACGATAAACCGTGGCGTTGTCATTAGTAAAAATGAGAATCCTTTCGCCAAAATGTTGAGCTAGTAAATCCGACAAAACTCGCAATTTTGCTTCGGTTCCTAAAGATAATTCCTTCGATTCGCGATGATCCAGCATTGCTCTTCGACCAGCTTGCGATCGCGCACTCGCCTGTACAAATCTCTGCCAACCTTCGAGGCTACCGAGAGAGATTTTCGCTTCCTTCAAAAACAAATTGCGACTTTGAATTAGAGAATCATAGCGATCGCGTTCTTTTTGTGAAAGAGAAACTTTAATCTGCACGATTTTATGTTCTGCTAAAGCTTGTCCTGCCAACTCTTCGGCAGATTTGCGATAAACTTCTTCACCAATGAGAAGTTCTAAATCAGCATGTTTACCATCGCTACGTTCAGGTGTGGCGGTTAAGCCTAGTCGATAAGGTGCGATCGCATATTCAGCAATTACTCGAAAAAAATCTGTGGGTAAATGATGACACTCATCAAACACAATTAAGCCATAGAGATTTCCTAACGCTTCGGCTTGAATGGCGGCGCTATCGTAAGTTGAGACTAAAATCGCGGTGCGATCGCGAGAGCCTCCTCCCAATAAACCAATCTCCACATCAGGAAAAGCGGCTAATAAGTGGGCATACCACTGATGCATCAAATCGAGGGTCGGCACAACAATCAAGGTGCTGCGATTGATGACTTGCATCGCCAACTGTGCGAGATAAGTTTTACCTGCGGCAGTTGGCAGCACCACGACACCGCACTTGCCAACTCTTTGCCATGCTGCGAGAGCCTCGCTCTGGTGCGGGTAAGGCTCCATTTTCGTATGCGAATCTAATTTGATTTCTTGATATCCCCGTGACTTATCTTCGATCGCAATTCCTTCCGATCGCAAAGTCAAAATCAGCTCGCGATAGCGATTTGCAGGAATCCGAAATTTCTCAATGCGATCATCCCATGTCGCAAATTCAATCCATGCTTTGCCTTTGGGCGGTGGATGGATAATTAAGGTTCCGCGATCGTAAGTTAGTTGGGGAATGCGGGGCATGTCTAATACAAATGGTGTAATTTTATATCCGAAGCTTGTAAAATTTCACAAAAGAACCTTAAATATCTAGGGACTAATCTTTTTAAAATTCGTGCTTTAGCAGGAATCGTACTTTTGTACCTAAAAATTTTTGCACGAAAAAAGTGATCATGTGAGGATTGTATACGTTTATGCTTAAAACCAAATCTGGTAGTTCCATCAACTTAGTATCACTTACCGCAACGACGATTGCATCAACATTGATGGCTAGCGCCTTGAACCCCAGCTATGCTCAAGCTGAAGTTCAAAAAGAAGCAAAGATTGCGACCAGTGAATCTGAGCTAGTGCGATCGATTGGTCGTGATCCAATGATCACACCAGTGTTCGCCCCAAACAAATCTGAGGCATTTCAAGCAACAGTAAATCCTAGTACTGAATCACAGATTATTCGGGCGATTAATGTCGAGCTAGGACAGTCAACACCAGTCAAAACTAGCGATCGCAATAAACCCGCCCTTAATGCTCAGGGTGTTACCTCAGTTTCACAACTAAGTGATGTCAAGCCTACAGACTGGGCTTTCACCGCCTTACAATCGCTCGTTGAGCGCTACGGCTGCATCGCTGGCTACCCGAATAGTACCTATCGCGGTAATCAAGCAACCAGCCGTTATGAATTTGCCGCAGGTTTAAACGCTTGTCTCGACAAAATCAACGAAATCATCTCTGCTGGGCTAGCCGACAAAGTTGGCAAAGAAGATCTCGCCACCCTGAAAAAGCTGCAAGAAGAATTTGCCGCAGAACTTGTGACTTTGCGCGGTCGAGTTGATGCTCTTGATGCTAAAACAGCCAAACTAGAAGCACAACAATTTTCCACGACTACGAAACTGTTTGGTCAAGCAATTTTTGGATTGCAAAGCCGTTTGCCTAATACTGGCAGCTTGAGTCCTCGAAATGGGATCAGAAACACTCCTGACGATGCCACGAATCTCACCTTTGGCTATAACCTGCAACTCAGCTTGGTGACTCAGTTCGACAATCGCAGTCTTTTGTTAACAGGTATTCAAGCAGGGAATGCTTCCACCGCTTCTATCCCAGTTTCTGGTAGCGCCAACTTTCTAACTAATACCTATACTCGCCTTGGATATGAGCTTGATACAGCCAATGCAGTCCAGTTGAGCGATCTATCGTATCGCGTCTTAGTTAGCGATCGCCTTGCCGTGATTGTTGGAGCCGCAGGGGTTGCCCCATCCAGCGTATTTCGGGGTCCCAACCGTTATGAAAGCGCTGGTCAAGGCGCTCTCTCGTCCTTTGCTCAACGCAACCCAATCCTCAACTTCCCAGGACAAGCTGGGCTGGGCTTTGACTGGCAAATCAGCGACAACATTAGTTTGCAAGGTGTCTATGCTGCATCTTTGGCATCCGATCCCACCAATGGTTTAACAGGCGGTCCCTTCACCGCAGGTGTCCAATTGGCGATAAGTCCTAGTGATGCAATTGATCTCGCACTTTATTACCTTAATTCCTACACCACTAATTCCAGCCTAAATACAGGTGTTGGTGACAACTTAATTGGTCCGATCTCAGGACGTTTCTCCACTAATGCCTTTGGTGGTACAGCGACATGGAGAATCTCCCCTCAGCTCACCTTAGGTGGCTGGGCAGGTTACACCACATCCGAGTCTAGAGATGTGGGCTTAGGTGGCACAGTGAATACATTTAACTGGATGGCTTTTCTCAACTTCCCAGACCTATTTGCCGAAGGTAACTTGGGCGGTATCTACGTTGGACAGCCTCCCAAGATCACCAGCAGTAACATTACCCAAGGTGGTGTACCTGCATTTAACATTCCGAGTGTGATCGGTTTAACTGGTGTTAACGGAGGTGATTTTGGCGGACAACCTTCGACAACTACTCATTTAGAGTTGTTTTATCGGATGCGCTTGAACGACAATATTAGTATTACCCCAGGTGTGCTATTTATTTTTAATCCTGTGCAAACCGCTGGGAGTGACACGATCACTGTTGGCGCGATCCGCACAACTTTCACATTCTAAAAAAAACAAGGTAAGGGTGGCGCAAAGCACCACCCTTACTTTTGCAATAAGAAGATCTTTTTTAAAATTTAGGGAACCATAGAAATAGCCTAGCCGTCTTGGGTGAAATAAATTCTTATTGGAACTACTTCTGGGCTAGTTACGTCTATCTGGAGCTTTTGGCAAGTAAAGTCTCAGTTTCAGCATTACTCAAGCACGAACAAAAAATATCAAGAAGGACTATAGAAATGCTAAATCGAATCAAGAATTACACATTCAATTTGGGGGCGATCGCAATCACACTTGGTGCAACTGCGATCGGAGTATCTCCATCACTAGCGCAAACAACCTCAGTACCAATTACTGGCGGAAGTTTTACTGTAAATGTAACTAATGCGGCAACCAACAACGTTAATAGCACGGCTGTAACTGTACTGACACCAGTGGGAACTGCTCAAATTTCGGCACTATCTGGAACTACTGCTGGCACAACCAATCTGACCGTTGGTAATAGCTTTGATATTGTTGGTAAATCTACTGGCTCTGTAAACTTTGATACGGGTACAACTGCAAACTTTACCAATGCTGACACCACGATCAAGGGCAAAGTTGAAATCACCAGTGCTACTGGCAATGTTTCCGCTTTAGCCGCACCCGCCACAGTCACTGGTTCTATCCAAAAGAACTCGTTCATTCAAGTTCCCACAGCGAACATTTCGGCATTACCTGCAAATACGGTTGTGATCCCGATTACCAGTGGTAAGTTTGATGTCACTCGTTTCACTGATGGCACAACAGTTGGTAACAGCATCCCTACAGTGCTTACTCCTTATGGAACAGCGCAACTGACTAGCTTTACATTCCAAACCTTTAACAATTTAAATCGTACAACCAACGACTTTTTTGTTGATGATGATGTCCGTGCTACTGGTTTGGCTTCTGGTTCCATTCCAACTCAAGTGGGAACATTCACTAACGCTAAAACGGCGATTGTCGGCACTCTCAAGACCGTCACAGCTAATGGTCTAGTTTCTTCAACCTTGAAGGGAGATATTACTGGGGGCAATCTGATTGTGCCATCTAGCGCCACCACTCTACCAAGTGTTAGTAGCGAAACAATTCTCATTCTTGTCAACAATCCTCAACTGTTGAAGTTGGTTGGTCTGAGTCCCAAGTTCTTGGCTCCTAGTAAAAACAAATTCCTGCTTGTGCTGGTCAATAATCAGAGCTTGCTAAAGTATGTAGAGTCCAAGGCTTCGGAAGTAGGCGATAGCGATCCAGTCGCTCTGGGCAACGGCAATGCTGTAGACAAGCTTGTTTTTGTCAATCTCAATAAGAAGAATCTTTACTACTTCAGTGAAGTATCTTTCCAAGCTCTAGTAACTGCACTTCGTAATTCGACAAGTACATCTACTTCGACCACAGGAACCACAACCACAGGAACCACAACTACAGCATCTACTTCTACTCAAGTTGTTAAAGTTGTGTTTGTTGGTTTACCTAGCCGCCTAATTCCTGGTTTTGGCATGAAAGCAAAAATCCAACGTGGTGACAAAGACTAAATCTCAGTAAGAGTCTTAGTCTAAACTCTAAAACAAAAAAAGGTGGCACAAAGTGCCACCTTTTTTTGTTTTAGTAGCTTCTAGATTTGGGCTTTTATTTGTGTCTTGAAAGACCGCAGCCCGTAAATTTTCTTTGACTGCGATCGCACCACGTTCAAATTGACAATATTCACCAACTTGAGCAAAGGATGGCTGAGCGAAGATTGCTGCTAAGAAGTTAGTACAGGCAACAAGGGCGAAGAATCGAGTAGCGATGTTTGCTGACATAAGAAAACTTCGGTATTGAAGGGGACTGAAATTGATGTAATGTTTTGGGGAAATATGTTCTTACTGATGTTACCTAAAGCCCTCACCTCCCAGCCCCCTCTCCCGCAGGAGAGGGGGAGCAAAACCCTAATATTTTCTCTTGTTCCCCTGTCCTGCGGGAGAGGGGCTAGGGGTGAGGGCTTTAGAAACTTCCATGTAGCATCAGTTCTTACAGTAATTTAGGGTCAAAAGAACCACAAAAAATTTATTGTGGTTCGGGCTTGACTTCAAAGCGCCAAGCACTGTATCAGAAATCCAAAATACTATAGCCGACTTTAATCGCCATGACTGATGTTATCCATCCATCAACTGTTGAATCCCCTGAGACATATCTCCAATTTGGCGATCGCTATCGCAACTCTGGCAATATCCCCCTCGCGCTGAAAAACTATCAACGCGCCTTAACGATCAATCTAGAATTTGCTCCAGCCCATGAGCGGATTGGCACAATTCATCAACAGCAAGGAAATACGATGGAAGCGATCGCAAGTTTTAGTCGCGCGATTACCATCGATCCGCAATCTTTGGAAGCTCAATTAGGGTTGGGTAATGCCTATCAACAGATGGGATGGGCGGAGCTAGCAATTACACATTTTCAAAAAGCGCTTGAACTTCATCCCGATCGCTTTTTGGCAGAATATCATTGCAAATTGGGGGATAGTCTCAAAGATCGCGGCAAAACCGCCGAGGCTCTGGCTAGTTATGAAAGAGCGATCGCCACAAATCCTGATTATGCTGATGGCTATCGGGCGATTGCGATCGTGTATTTGCGCCAAAACGATCCCGAAACTGTACAGGCTATTTATGAACGTGCTGATGCTCATAATTCTGAACTGCTGCAAAGTAAGGACTACAATGCACTTGGGGTGGCTTGGATGTTTAAGTTTAACGCTTTAAGTACTGAAGGAAATGCTGAAGGAAAGTCTGCGATCGTAGATTGTCTAGATCGTGCGATCGCTTGCTTTGAACAAGCGATTCAAATCGATCCCACCTATGCTGAGGCTCATTGCAATTTGGGAAGTGCTTTCATCCGTAAAGATCGGATTAAAGATGCAATTATTGCCTACAAAGAAGCGATCGATATTGATCCAAGTTTTGCTCAGCCTTACTTTAATCTCGGAATTCTTTTAAATAATATTAATAAACCAGACGAAGCGATCGCCTGTTTTCAATCTGCGATCGAGCTTGCGCCTGATTGGGTCGAAGCCCATCAATATCTCGGCAAACTTCTCTCACGGGAAGGCTAAAGAAACAGATTTTTTGTGGCGCGGCTTCGTCTCGCCACAAAAAATCTGGTTCGCAGAAATTAAAATGGAACTGGGATTTGCAAATGAAGTATTTTTTGCGATCGGGGATGCGTAAAGGTTAACTCGCGGGCATGAAGATGTAATCGAGCCGTTGCCGTAGCGCAACCATATAGGCGATCGCCTAAAATCGTGATCCCTAAACCTCGCGGATCGGCAGAGTGAACTCGCAATTGATGCGTTCGGCCTGTTAATGGCATAAATTCTATACGCGAATAATTTTCTTGATCTCCTAATAAGCGAAACTCGGTGATACTAGGTTTGCCACGCTCAAAATCAACTTGTTGAAAGGGACGATTTTCGGGATTGCTCCATAGTGGCAAATTAATTGTGCCGCGCTCTTTTGCGATTTTACCCGACAGCAATGCTTCGTAAACCTTGTGGATTTTTCTCTTTGCAAATTGATCACTAAGATCTCGAAGCGAATCAAGATCACGCGCCAATAATAAAATTCCTGAAGTTTGGCGATCGAGGCGATGTACGGGATAAAGAGGTTTATCTTCGCCTAGCGCTTGGCGCAACCGACTGAGTACACTATCTTGAGTATCCAAATATCGACCAGGTACAGAAAGAAGTCCTGCGGGTTTTGCGATCGCAATTAGATATTCATCTTCATAGATGATTTGCAAGTCTTGCTTCGCAAGACTTGCAAACATATTGGGGGCTGTGGGAGATCTCCTTCCTGACAATAAAAATCCCATCAAAGGCTGACACCTCTCCACACAAGCACCATAAAATTCACCCTGAATTTTATAACCATCAAATGAAGGATTTCCCCACCAAAACTCTGCCATCGCTAAAGGCATAAGATCATGCGTTGCAGCATAATGCAACAACTTGGGAGCGCAACAATCACCCATTCCTGTTGGCATTGCTCCCTCTGTAATTAGCTCTCGCAGCGATCGCGTTTCCCCTGCAAAATTAGTCAATACATAAGCATTGTGCATCTGGGTTTGCAAAGTACGCGATAACTCACGGCGTTGTTTTTTGAGAATTTGCATTTTACTATCGGCAACTGCGATCGCATCTTTTAGTGGCTGCAAAATCAGATTGCGATCGCGTTTAAAATCACGTCTTACCATCTTCTCTAACTGACTTTCGCGATCTAACTCTTCTAAGTTGGGATTATTGAGAGTTCTTTTTAGCTGTCTTGCTTGTTTAGATACTTGATGGCGATCGCGTAAAACTTGAAACTCAGACTCATATTCTTGTAATTTTTTCGCATATTCTAAGCGCTCAGGAATCTCACTTAACTCTATTAACTCCTGTTTAATTGTCGCTAATTTACTCAGAGTGATAGATTCCTCAATAGCTACTTTTTCTCGCCCTGCGATCGGTGCAACCCATCCCACAAGTTGACCTTTTCCATTTAGCAAACCAGAAAAAGCCTTGAGAACTATTTGCGATCCTGCTGATGATTCGACTAATAGAACTCCATACATTTTTCCTTCTCTCAAACCTAATTGTGATGGGCGTAGCCCATCACAATTAGGCTCAGAAAGTTCTTGCATCAAATCTTTAGCGATCGCCTCAATTTGCAAAGTTCTTGGTAATCGTAATATTTCGCCGCTATAGGGACAAATACCCTTATACCAATAGGTGACGGCTTGATCAACCTCTGAACCAAGTATCATGGCAGAAGCATTCAATATTTCGCCGCTTATTTCTTCATGAGTCACCCTAGCAACCCTTTCCTTAATCTCAACTACGAACCCGCGATCGAATCCCTAGCAGACTATCACGATGTCGTTACCGCCGCCGAATATCCGATGCACAAATTGCGATGGCGCAATGACGATATTTTGCCGACGCTAGGACTCGAACAATCACAGGTCAGCGACGATGACTTTATCGAAGCTTTTGGACATTTTCAGGCGGTGCGCCCATTCCTCGCTCTGCGCTATCACGGCTATCAGTTTGGCGAATATAACCCTCAACTCGGCGATGGACGAGGCTTTATCTATGGGCAAGTACGTGGGCTTGATGACGAACTTTATGATTTTGGCACTAAAGGCTCTGGGCGCACTCCTTACTCTCGCTCCGCCGATGGCAAACTCACGCTCAAAGGTGGTGTCCGCGAAATAATTGCCTCTGAAGCATTGCATCGCATGGGCGTGAAAACTTCTCGATGCCTCAGTCTTGTCGAAACGGGCGAAGGGCTTTGGCGTGGTGATGAACCTTCGCCGACGCGATCATCGGTAATGGTGCGCTTTTCGCGATCGCATATTCGCTTTGGTACTTTCGAGCGACTGCGTTGGATTGGTAGCGCTGATCTTACGCGCAAATTACTAGATCATGTTCTCCAAATTTACTATCCACATCTGTGGGGAAAAGAGAATCAAGATGGGCTCTTTTATCTAGAACTGGTCGAACGAGTCGCCACTCTCTGCGCTCAATGGATGGCAGCAGGATTTTGTCACGCGGTTTTAAATACTGACAATATGTCGATTACAGGCGAAAGTTTTGATTATGGACCATTTGCCTTTATTCCCACCTACGATCCGCGATTCACCGCCGCCTACTTCGATCATGCAGGGCGCTATAGCTATGCCAATCAACCCGCCGCTTGCTATTGGAATCTCGAAAAGCTGCAAGATCCTTTAAGTATGGTGATGGACAAAGATGATCTGCGATCGTCTTTAGAGAAGTTTAAAGACTTCTATCGCTCTGCATATTGCGAAATGATGTTAAAGCGTTTAGGTTTTGCGACACTTTCCGAGCCTGAAACAGAGGAGTTGATTGGCGCAACCCTAGAACTACTATCAATTGTGCAAGCGATCGGCTACAACCAATTTTTCGTCAAGCTGCGTCAATCTTTCCAAACTAGTTGGCGCGAAGATGTGAGCAAGATTTTTGCTGATCATGATTGGGAACTCACTGATCAGCAGTTGCCTTTATTAGAAAAATGGCGCGTTGTTTATCATCAATTACTAATCCGTCAACCGATCGCCGAAATGGAAAATATTGCCCAGCAACTTAAGCTAGCTAATCCCACGATTATTTTCTTGCGTCCTAAAATCGAGGAACTCTGGGAAAAGATCGCCGTTGATGACGATTGGCAACCTTTGTACGATGCGATCGCGAAATTAAAAGAATAAGCCCTCACCACTAGCCCATCCCCCAGTGGGCGATGGCAACAAGAATTAATAGCTCAGATATCGCAGAAAGAATTCCTGCGATATCTGAGGTTTGGTGGGTTACGCTGTGATAACTCACCCTACGCAAGAATTGTGAGTTATTAAATTCACGATCCTAAGCAAAAATCAGCGATCGCAATCCTGCGATCACTTCACCAATGCGGTTAGTGACAAAACCTTGAGATTGAAAATAGGCGATCGCAGCATCAGATTTATCTGGATCAACGACTATTGCCATCCCAATACCCATATTAAAAGTATTAAACATATCGAGTTCGGGAACTTCGCCCTCAGCCTGAAGCCATTGGAATAGCGCAGGGATTTGCCAACTATTGCGAGTAATTTGCACGGCTTGACCATCACCGAGGCAACGTGGCAAATTTTCAGGTAAGCCGCCGCCTGTGATGTGGGCAAGTCCGTGAATACCTAGATCAGATTTGAGCGCCGCTAAAACTGGCTTGACATAAATTTGAGTAGGTGTGAGAAATACTTCCGCTAAAGTTAAATCTTGAGTCTCAGGTGAAATAGCTAACTTATCGCTCCAGTTGTAGCCTTTGCTTTCGATAATCTTGCGGACAAGACTGTAGCCGTTGCTATGCACACCCGAACTCGCTAAACCAATGACCACATCACCGATATTTACCTGCGTGCCGTTGAGCATTTCCGACTTTTCGGCGATCGCCACACAAAAGCCCGCCGCGTCATACTCACCCGCACCATAGAACCCTGGCATCTCCGCTGTTTCACCACCGAGCAAAGCACAACCTGCCATTTGACAGCCATCAGCAATGCCCTTAACTACTTCGGCGAGTTGATCGGGTTCAAGTTTGCCTGTGGCTAAATAATCTAAGAAAAATAATGGTTCTGCGCCAGAGGTCAGCACATCGTTTACGCACATTGCTACTAAATCAATGCCGATCGTGTCATGTTTATTGGCAGTCTGAGCAATTTTTAGCTTCGTACCAACGCCGTCTGTTCCTGAAACGAGAACGGGTTGCCGATAACCTGTGGGCAGCTCAAAGCAGCCACCAAAACCACCAAGATCGCCTAGTACGCCTAGCCGATGGGTTCTAGCCACAGAATCGCGAATTTTTTCAACGAAGGTACGACCTGCTTCGATGTCTACACCCGCTTGACGATAATCCAAAACCTCTAACTCCCAATCTGCTCAATTACACTTTTGTAGCTACAGCCAAATAGAACATAAAACCCATTGATAGAGTTGTGGCGCGAAGCGCCGCAACTCTATCAATGGGTTTTGGCTTTGCCCTAATATATTTGACAGTTTTAGCTTCGTGCAAAGCACGAAGCTAAAAAAACTTATTGCTTGCCCAACTCCTCAGCACGACGGGTTGCGGCAAGCACGGCTTCTATCATAGCGGAACGTAAGCCCGCTTTTTCTAATTGAGCGATCGCAGCAATGGTTGTACCTGCGGGACTAGTGACTTGATCCTTTAACTGAGCAGGATGTAGCTTTGTTTCATTTAATAATTGGGCAGTCCCTAAAACCGTTTGGGTGGCAAGCTGCATCGCGATCGCCCTCGGCAATCCCGCAGCCACACCACCATCTGCCATTGATTCGATCATCAGCGCAACGTAAGCGGGCCCTGAACCAGACAAACCTGTTACAGCATTCATCAGCGATTCGGCAACTTCAACAACCGTGCCGACCGCTCCAAAAATTTTTCGCACAGCATCTAGCTGCGCGGTGGTTACTAATGCATTAGCTGCGATCGCAGTTACACCTGCACCCACTTGCGCTGGCGTATTTGGCATGGCGCGGATAATTGCCTTCGAGGGAAACATCACCTCTAACTGAGCCAAAGTTACACCAGCTAAAATCGAGACAATACAAGGTGCAGGAGCATTTGCAAGCCCAATCGAGGCAGCATTTAGAGATTGTGGTTTAACTGCCAAAAGCATAATCTCTGCTTCGGCAGCTACCAAATTATTTGGCGTAACTTGTACGCCGTACTTTTTTGATAAGAGATCGCGACGCTCTTGCATCGGGTCACTGACGCAGACATCGGATGGCAGGTAAATTTTACTAGCGACAAGGCGAGACAAAATTGCCTCACCCATTACACCGCCACCGATTATGCTGAGTTTAGCTTTCAATGATTCACCAATACCTAGATATTATTGAGCGAAACGGCTAACAGATGCTTCGGTCGCCCATGCTGGAGCAGGTGCAGCGGTAGGACGGACTACACGAGGCTGAGTCATTGGCGCGTCGTTCAATACTGAAGACTGTGATGAAACTTGAACACAGGAAGGAGCGAACAAGAAGATGCTGTCGCCAATGCGTTCTTGATGACCATCAAGGGCATAAGTACCACCAGCAACGAAGTCAACTGCACGTTGAGCTTGATCGGGGTCCATCATTGTCAAGTTCAGGACAACTGATTTGCGTTCACGCAATGCTTGGATGGCTTGAGGCATTTCTTCAAAGCTGCGAGGCTCCATCACCATGACTTGGGACAAACCATTTGCAGCGCCAGGCATACCAATTACATTGCTCATGTTTTCAGAAGTTGCTCTTAAAGCGGTGGGACGTTCACGAGTGCGGCGAGCTTGAGGCTCTTCAGGTTCTGGTGCGATCGCGCCATTATCTTCTTGATAAATGTCTTGGTATTCACGTCCAGAAGCTTCATCGTACTCATATTCGTACTCTTGAGCTTCAGACAAACCAACAAAATCCTTAAGCTTGGTAAAAATTCCCATCGTAATTAACTCCTAGTGTTTGCTCCTCAGTTTTGGTTTGGAAACCGAAACATTAATACTTCTAGACTAGATGAGGGGTGCAATCTAATTAAGCAGTCTCATAGGGCAAAGAGCTGCTTTGTCTAGTTGTGTTTAATTGCCTTTACTGCCTAAAACAGTATTGACAAAATATTTACTCGCAGACTGTAACCGATAACAGGCAAAAAAGCTAGATATGGTTATTAATTTTTTTTAATACGACAAAACACGACTTTTATTTGACAAAGCCTTGTCGCACATAGGGCTTAACTACTTAAGTAAACCAGTTACCTACGAAGAAATTTTTTTGATATTTAACAAGTTTTTAATAATTGAGTAAACTTGCTTCCTACCAAGGACTCAGCAAAATCAATTTGTTTTACCAAGAGCGTCTATGTGCGTCTAAATGATGATCATTGAACAATGCAACACCAAGATAAAAACTTAGTTAGACATTGTTTTTCTGCCAGTTTTTCGTATTAGTAATCACAAAAGATAAAAAACCATAACATCAAAATGGCTAGTAATCTCTTGAATGAATACTAATTCTGGAAGATTAGTATTTTTATTTACAGTTAAAGTGTTCTAGGATACAGAAATTACAACAATTTGTTTTTGATTTATTTTTGCTATCAGTTAAGTTCAAACGACCGCCGTCAGAATTGGTGAAATCCTCAACGTGAATGAGAAAAAACTGTTTGGCTTAGAACGCTAAACTTATAGCAGGTTTGTGCATATCTAGCAAGCAGCAAAAATCTGGCTGCCAACGCGAATAATCGAAGCACCTGCTTTGACGGCGATCGCATAGTCCGCCGACATCCCCATTGAGAGTTCTTGAATATTATGCCAACCGAGCGATCGCAGTTTTGCTGCTAATTCACCAACGCGGCTAAATACTGCATAGGCTTGAGACTCGTCTAAGCCAATCGGCAAGATCGTCATTAGTCCGACGATATTCAGATTTTGGAGTTTTTCTAGTCTTGGTAAATCCGCTAAAAGTTCTGATTCTGACCAGCCTGATTTACTGGGATCATCGGCTAGTTTGACTTGTAGTAAAAGTTTAGGTGATTTGCCAAGTTCAGAAATTAGGCGATCGCATTGCTCGGCGAGACTAAGCCGATCAATAGAATGTATCCAATCAAATTGCGCGATCGCAGCTCTCGCCTTGTTACTTTGCAAAGAACCGATCATGTGCCAAGTGATATCAGTTAAATCTGCTAATTCTTCTTGCTTGATTTTTGCATCCTGTACTCGCGATTCCGCAAAGTCTCGCACACCTGCATCGTAAGCCGCACGTATCGCCTCAGTCGTCGTGTATTTACTAACAGCAACGAGTTTGACGTTAGCAGAAGTATTAGTGAGGATTTTGTCAATGCGATTTGCGATCGTTTCAGGATTAACTTCAGACATGAAATGCTGTGGGTAATTTTGGAGTAAAAATTTCGTTGAATTACTATAGCCTGATATTTTTGATCAGGTTCTCTAGTAGTTAAGTGCGATCGCTTAATTATCGCTTAATCAAAACAGTTCGTTCCAATTGAAAACCATATCTGGAAATGCAAGCATTGACAACTTATCACCCTCATCATAACGCTTGATCCATTTATATCCTGATGCTGATGGTTGCGAATATCCCTCGATCACTTTTTTATTCACATCAAATAACCACATTTCAGGAATCCCCGCCGCCGCATAAAGAGGCGCTTTGACTTCGCGATCGTATGCGATCGTGCTGTCAGCAACTTCGATAATCAACAAAATATCTGAAGGTGTTGGCAATCCCTCTTCATAGAAATCATCACGAAATTTGAGGATAGCTATATCTGGCTGTGGTTCAGAGCCATTGTCCAGAATAATTGAGTTTTGTGGCCAAATTATAGCTTTGCGATCAAGTCGTGTAGTCAATAGCGCACTCAAACGCGCAACGCAAGTGGCGTGTTTTCTGCCAATTGGGGACATTTCCGTAATTTCTCCATTAATTAATTCGAGGCGATCGCTCTCCGAAAAAACACCCGCTTCATGCATCAGATGATAATGCTGGGTTGTAAATGTAAATTTGTGAGTTTTGTTCGCAAGCAACGAAATTTCCATGGCGGTTTAAATATGAAATTTAACTTGGCAAGTTTGCAGTGCGGATTTTGATAAACTAAATATAACTTGAATTTTTCTTACATACCTTTTTCTCTAGAAACTCCCAATGCGTATCTCTTTGAATTGGCTTCGCGAACTCGTAGACTGCAATCTCTCGCCTCAAGAGCTAGATGAAAAACTGACCATGGCAGGCTTTGAAGTCGAGTCAATAGAGGATCGCAGGACATGGGCTGAGGGAGTTGTGGTTGGACATATCCTTACGGCTGAACGTCACCCAAATGCTGATAAATTGCAGGTGTGTAAGGTAGACATAGGCGCACCTGAACCTTTACAAATCGTCTGTGGTGCGGCCAATGCGAGGCAGGGCTTGTTTGTGCCTGTAGCCACGATTGGCACTTATTTACCGACGATTGATTTGAAATTGCGTCCGACGAAGTTACGGGGCGAGCGCTCTGAGGGGATGATTTGTTCGCTTGCCGAGATTGGACTAGCCAAAGAATCCAGCGGCATCCATGAATTTCCTGAAGGCGTGACCGTGGGGGCAGATGTGCGTCCATTGCTGGGACTTGATGATGCGATCCTTGATGTGACTTCGACAGCCAACCGAGCGGATGCGCTGAGTATGGTGGGGATCGCCCGTGAAGTAGCGGCGCTGCTGAGCAAAGAAGTGCGGTTGCCCCTAGCAACTACAGATTTTCAGCCAAAAGCCGCGAATTGGGTGACGGTGGAAGATGCTAAATCCTGCCCAGCTTATATTGGCACATTGATTAAAGGTGTCAAGGTTTCGCCATCTCCTGAATGGTTGAAGCGGCGGGTTGAAGCGGCGGGAATGCGATCGATCAATAATATTGTCGATATTACCAATTACATTTTGCTGGAATGGGGACAACCGCTTCATGCCTTTGATGCGGATACTTTGACGGACGGACTCAAGATCGGCGTGTGCTTTGCCAATCCTGATCAAAAAATCAAAACTCTTGATCAGTGCGATCGCAATCTCACCGCCCAAAATTTGTTGATCACATCAGGTGACAAGCCGATTGCGATCGCAGGCGTCATGGGTGGCGCTGAAACTGAAGTTTCTGACCAAACTACAAATATTGTTTTAGAGGCGGCTCTATTTACTCAAGTTACGACTAGGCGATCGGCTCGCGCTCAAGGTTTACGCACTGAGGCCTCGGCGCGTTATGAACGTGGAGTTAATCAAGCTGCGATCGAATCTGCTTCAGCCAAAGCGGTGCAGATGATTGTCGAGATGGCTGGCGGTGAAGTTGTTGAGCAGAGCATTGTCGATGCGCGTTCCAAAGAAGTTCGGGTGATTGATTTGCGCTTGACCAAAGTTTGGCAA
>JAYUSC010000629.1:0-6487 GCA_043755885.1 Pseudanabaena sp.
ATGTTACGGCGGGCTGCGCCCGCCGTAACATTTTTGGGTTTGATTATTTCTTGTAAGTCCCTAATAAAAAAGTTAAGGTTGACTACTTAAGTATGTTAATTCCACATTTGGGGCAAGTGTGATCACATCACCGTTACATAGATCATGGGAAGAAGCAATCTTCATATGATGATTGACAATTACCCCATTCACACTGGGCTTACCAGATAGATCCCCATCAATAATTCGGTACAAATAACGCCCACCTTCCCCAGGTACGCGCAGCAACACCGCATGTTGCCGAGAGACAAATCGCGAATAAAGTTGAATATTATTATTCACGTCCCGCCCAATCGTATACTTTAAGCCATCAAGTGCGAGTTTCCTACTACCTCTCGCATCAGTGATTAATAGTGTGTGACTAACGTTTGTTTCGCTCATTAGCTCACCAAAAAAAGAAGTAGATGTGGCTTACCAGCGAAAAGTATATGCTACTGGTAGACATTTAGTTTAATCTCGCTCTACTTTACTCTACAAACGGATTGAATTATAGGTTTTTTATTCTTCAAGTTAATTTCTAAATTAACTTCGGCTCAAGATACAGAATATGTACCTCAGGTGCGAACGTGACAATATCTCCATCTCGTAGGTTGTGAGAAGAAACTTTTTTAGTCGCATTTAAAACAATCCCATTTTTACTGGGTTTACCTGTGGCGCTACCATCGATAATCCGATAAGTATCAAGGCGATCGCGATGCTGAACTTTCCGCAGGACTGCGTGATATCGCGAGACAAAATCAGAGTTGAGATGAACTGTGTTATCGGATTCGCGTCCGATTGTATATTGACTTGCAACTAGCTTGATCTTGCGAGTGCCACTGTTGTCGGTCACTACCAACGTGTGTTCACTGGAAAAGTTAACGCTAATTTCAGATTCTTCGTGATCAGGCTCTTTATGATCAGACTCTTCGTGAATTGCGATTGACATATTTTTACTATTATTCTTATTTTATTCGCTTAACTTAATCTGGAGCTAACCGTGAAAACAAGCACCTTTGGGATGAAGGTAAAATGCTTGCCTTGATGGGCTTGCTATACAATATGCAATTGAAACTCGCTATATTTCGGAGAAATACTTAAGTGGACGTTACGGAGATCGCACGCCAAACCCAGATTTTATCTCAGCGCCTGAGCATTGCTCAGGACTATCTTTGACGTACCTGCGATCGCAGCAAAAATTAGTGACCTAGAACAAACAGCCGCTCAATCCGAATTTTGGGAAAATAGCGACCAAGCCCAAAAAACAATGCGCGAACTCGATGCGCTGAAATCTTACCTCGAAAAGTTTGAACGCTGGCAAAAAAGCATCGAAAATCTGGATGCGATCGCAGAGTTACTAGCTCTTGAAGATGATCCTGCTCTAGCCAATGAAGCCAAACAAAACCTAACTCAAATGTTGCAAGAGATGGATCGCTGGGATCTTGAGCAACTACTGTCAGGAACCTATGACAAGTATGATGCTATTTTAACGATTAATGCTGGTGCTGGTGGTACTGACTCTCAGGACTGGACAGAAATGCTGCTACGGATGTATACCCGCTTTTGTGAGTCTCAAGGCTACAACGTGGAGATTTCCGAGATTTCCGAGGGTGAAGAGGCGGGAATTAAATCTGTGACGCTACTCGTGCATGGGCGTTATGCCTATGGCTATCTTGCCCCTGAGAAAGGTACGCATCGCCTTGTGCGAATTTCGCCGTTTAATGCCAATGACAAGCGCCAAACCAGTTTTGCTGGCGTAGAAGTAATGCCATTGCTAGAAGAGGATGTCGCTCTCGAAATTGATCCCAAAGAATTAGAAATTACAACCACAAGAGCGGGTGGCAAAGGTGGTCAAAACGTCAACAAAGTCGAAACAGCCGTGCGAATTACGCATTTACCCACAAAAATTTCAGTGCGCTGTACCCAAGAGCGATCGCAGTTACAAAACAAAGAAAATGCGATGCGATTACTGAAAGCCAAGTTATTAATCATCGCCCAAGAGCAACACGCTCAGAAAATCGCCGATATTCGTGGCGATATGGTAGAAGCGGCTTGGGGTAACCAAATTCGCAACTATGTGTTTCATCCTTACCAATTGGTCAAAGATTTGCGTACAGGTGAAGAAACCACGAATATTCAAAATGTGATGGATGGCGACCTTGATCCTTTCATTCAGGCTTATTTGCGGCAACAAAATCAGCCTATTTGAGTCAATATTTTTAACAGATTACGTCCTCAGTGTTTTTTATGAATAGTTTGCCTCAACGCGATGTTAAGAATCGTTTCAAAAAATACTTAGGTCAAACATTAGGCGCAATTAGTTTGATTGGTCTATGTGTGGCTATAGGAGCCATTGTTGAGCCAATGATTAGTGGTAGCCGCTTATCTGCGTCTGCTGAAACTTGCGTAAAGCCATCGAATTTACAGAATTTTCTCAACAAAGTATCTCTTGGCGAAGACAATCTTACTCGTTATGCCGCCGCCGCTAATGCGATCGAAAACAAACGTCTAGAAATTTTTCGAGCAGCTAAGAGCAACTCTGACTGGATTAATGTCGCTAATCTGGCTGAATCGAAACAAACGAGAGTCTGTGACCTTACCAATCCGCCAGAATTTTTGCGATCGCTCTGCGACCAGTTACGCACTTATAGCGAAGAAGAAATTTGCCGCAACGGATTTACCACAAAGGAATTTAATCAAATTACGCTGGAGCAGAAGCAAAATCCGCTTCTGAGAAGCATAATTCAAGGCAAACAAATTCAACTACGCAGCAATAAATGAAAATAAAGAGAAAGCGCTAAGCGCTTTCTCTTTATTTTTTATAACAAAAACGAGAAGCATCGCTTCTCGTTTTTGTTTTTTTATTTGCTAAAACGACCAAAATCGTCTATAAGTGACAAGGCAAAATCAGACATCTACGATATTCGTGACGATTATTTTTTCTTGTCCTATTGACAATGGTCACTTACAGTCTATAATCCCTCCATTGTTTAGTATGCCCAGTGCTACACAAGCTACAAAACCCATAAAGACACGCTTATGTTCGGCTTAAAATTTGGCGGAAAGTCTAAGAAAGGCATCGGAATTGAAATCACTTCCGAGAAAGTTAACCTAGTTCAATTGCGCCGCAAGGGGCAATCTTCTTACAAGCTAGTGACGTATGGAAGCGTCGAGCTTCCTGAAGGCACTGTTGAAGAAGGACGCATTCTCGATCCTGTAGCGCTGGGAGAAGTTATTCGCAGTTTGCTAGCAGATAAAAAGATAAAAGTTAAGAAGGTTGCCACGGCTCTACCAGGTCGCGAGACTGTTAGTCGTCTAATTCGACTACCAGCGGAAATTCCTGACCAAGAATTACGCGAAATGGTACTTAATCAAGAGGCGAGTCTGTACTTACCTTTCCCGCGCGAAGATGCTGACGTTGATTATCAAAAGTTGGGTACAACTCTCGATGATGATGGCATTGAACGTATTGAAATTCTGATGGTGGCCACACCTAAAGAAGTCACAGATAGCTATATGCAGGCTCTAGAAATAGCGCAGCTACAAGTTGATGTGGTTGAGGTTAGTAGTTTTGCGCTGATTCGGGCTATGCACAATGAGCTAGCCAGATTTAGTACTCTCGCAGAAGCCGTAGCGATCGTCGATATTGAGTACGAAGCCACCGAAATTACCGTAGCTGTTGATGGAGTTCCGCAATTTTCGCGGACTTTCCCAATCGGTACTGCTCAGATTCAGAATGCTCAATTGCGAGCAATCAATCTGCCCCCACGAAGAACAACGGATATGGAGATGTTGAGTTCAACGGTTGTACCTGTTCAGTCTATGGACACGGCGAGTCTTGCAGGTAGTGGTGGCACTCCTGGCGATGCGGCGATTATGCGGGTTGTTGGCGATCTTTCTGATGAACTAAGACGCTCAATTGACTTTTATACTAGTCAATCGCCTGGCTCGGATGTCGTGCAGTTATTGATTGCAGGACCTGGTGCTTGTATTGGACAGCTAAATGAGTTCTTCAGTCAACGCCTCGGTATTGCCGCTATTGCCGTTGATCCACTTACTGCCATTGGTGTAACTGTTGATGTTGACATTCCTATTCAAGAACGAATGGCGATGTCTGTTGCTCTAGGTCTAGGTTTGAGGGAGGTTTAAAAAGGCGTTATGTATACACTTGACATTAATTTTTTAAGCGATCGCGCTGGTGACGAAGCTCAAGCAATTGAACGTCAACCGATCGCTGATTCGCAGTTTTTAGTCTATGGAGGTGCAGTTGCTGTGGTTGCTCTTGCCATAGTTGGCGGTGCTTTTTTGGTCTTAAACTTTCAAAATGAGGGTATTCAACAAAAGCTTTCGGCTTTAACTGCTGAGGAGTCACAGCTAAATAGCAAGCTTACAGCTCTGAAAACTCAAGAAACTGAACTACAGGCAATTCAAGCTAGAACTGGAGAACTGGTAAATCTGTTTGTTGGTAATATGCCTGTTAGTGCGATCGCTGACGACATCAGAAAACGTACCCCCATTACTGTTCAGGTGGAGGCGATCACCCAAGCATCGGTTGCACCAACGGCTCAGGCTCCTGCGACATCACAGATATCTCTGACTGGAAAAGCGACTAGTTATAATGAGTTAAATGATTTTCTATTGTTACTCAAAGCATCGCCGCTACTAGAAGGGAAGGAGACAATATTAGTTTCGTCAGTCTTACAGCCAGCGACTAATGATAAAAACTTTACACTGGTCAACTTTCAAATTCGCACGGCTGTAACTGCAAAAAGCCCTGCCGATATATTACCTGCACTCCAAAAGACAGGAGCCGATGGGTTAGTCACGAGAGTCAATCTATTAAAGCAACAGGGAGTTATCAAATAAAATGACAAACGTTGGAGCTGCTTCAGGAATTGGAGATGGTGCAGGTGGTGTAACGCTGTTTGGACTCACCTTAACATCAAAAGTCTTAGGGATCTTGCTCGGAGTTGGTGGGGTTGCCTTAGCTGCTTATGTAGCTACAACCTATGTCATGCCGATCTGGAGTTCAGTCCAAACAGGACAAACAAGTATTGAATCCAAGACGGCAAGTGTTACCACCTTAAAAGGTCAAGTGGCGAGCAAAAGTAATATTGCTCAAAAAATTGAGGAAGCAAATCAACAGAATAAATTTGTGCTCTCGCTTTTGCCAAATGTGGATAATATTGATACGCTAATCCGCGATATTCAAGAGCAGATCCCTAAGACGATTGTGATTGCTTTGCCGCCAGATTTTTCCTACGAATTAGCAGGAACCTTGCGGAATTTTCAACCCACCGCGCCAGTTCTGGGAACTCAGTATGATACTTACTCCTTCACGATTGGTTTTGATGGCAAGTTTGAGGATGTATTGAATACAATTCAAAGAATTGAGCGTTTGAAGCCTCTACTAATAGTCAAAGATTTAAAGCTAACCAAGAAGGCTTTACCAACTACTACTTTCAAGTTTTCACGCCCGATCGAGGCTGGCAAAGAAAAAGAGATTCTGGATATCTTACCGCCATTAATTGCGGCAGATTTCACTTTGCAAGCTTTTGTGCCGAAAACCGCAGAAGATCTGAAAGCCGCCGCCGCGCCACCAAAAAAATAACTCGACTGGTTGGTATTTAAGTATCAATCCTATTATTTTTTTGATTTCAAATTGACAAAGTATGGTATAATCTCGCACCATAATCCTGTCAATTCTGTCTTGGTTCTGTCGTTCTTTTAGTTAGGGCATGTTCCAGTTTCTACAGATTTACCACAAAGATTAAGTGTATTGAGTTCCGTTGGGAACAATGAGGAGTGTAATTTATGAATGCTAAATTGAATGATCGGTTGCATGGAAATTTGAATGGTAAGTCTTTGGCTTGCTGGTTTCTGATTGCGGCGAGTTGCCCACAGGTTTTAGCGATCGCACCGCTACAAGCTCATCATGAAAACCAAAGCCATATTTCTGCCAATCAAACCGATGTGGTGGCAGTGGCGAGTCGGATTACCGACATCAACACCGCTGTGGCAGGCGATCGCTTGAATCTGACTTTAAATTTTGCCAGTAGCGATCGGCCTCAAGTGAGCTATACCAAGCAAGGCAAGGCTTGGGTGGCGGTATTAAATGGCGCGCAGTTGCAGCTAGTCAATGGTAATGCTAGCTATGCCAAGGCTAATCCTGCACCAGGCATTACTGCGATCGAGGCGACTCAATACGCGGCGAATAAGGTGCGGATTCGTGTCACTGCTACCGATCCAGAGATGCTCAAGGATTTGATCAAGCGTCAAGATACTGGTGATAGCCTTGTATTTAGCCTAGAGATGCAGCCTTCCGCGACTCAAGCTAATACGCTCTCTGCATCTAATGCACCTGAAGCTGGAGTTGTCAGTCAAAATGCTCCTGAGCCTAATCAAGTTTTAGTTGCTCAAAATACTAATAGTGCTTCTGTTGGCAAGCCATTATTTGAGCCGAAGGTGA
>JAYUSC010000630.1:0-6484 GCA_043755885.1 Pseudanabaena sp.
TATCAAGTTCACCTAAACCAGCTTCTTTCGGATTGGCTGTCGGGGTGGGGATCACAATCCTTTGTGGCATTTTAGGTTTTGGGGTCAGCAAATTGATAGCTCCTCAAAATAATGTTACCAATAGCGTTATAAATACACCAGAAGCATTATCCCCAGTGTCAATATCTCCCACTGTCACTGTCACAGCAACGCCTAGTCCAACTTCCATATCCCAAAGTCCTAGCAGTCCTCCCACACCGACAAATCCCTTTGAAAATTCCAGATTTCCACAAGCTGCTTGTGGCGATCCACTACCCGCTGACAATGTTTCTGCGACTAGCCTCTATCCTGTTTTTGTGGAATATAGCGACAGTAATCTGCAACAAATTAAATCTCAATTTTGTCAGGATGCTCTACCAAAGATCAGAAAAGATACGAATCGCCAAGCCGTCCAAGTTGCTTCTTTCACCAGTCGCGATCGCGCAGTTTTATTTACCGATTTTCTCAGCAAGCGCATCAAAGGTGCATCAGTGGGAGAACCAACCATTTTACCTAGTTCTCGCTCTAGCAATAGTATTGCAGCCTTAATCAGTAATGATCGGGTGAGTTTTGCCAATGGTGCAAGCTATGCGATCGTCAGTAGTAACGTCTCATCTAGTCAAAAACGACAGTATGTTCTCAATTGTGGCAGTGGGCAACAATTTAATGCCTCTCTGGTGCAGGGACAAGCAAATCTAAGGCTGATTGATCCTAATGGTGCAACTGTTACTAGTGGAAGCAATAATCTAAGCGCGAGATTAGCAGTTTCAGGCGACTACACAATAGAAGTCTCAGCCTTTGAACCAGCTAACTTTAACCTACGGATTGAAGTTTTGTAATCAGTATTAGTAGCGATCGCATCTCGCCCGTCACCGAACCGAAAGCCGCAGATATTTCTCAACCCAGAGATCACTCATAAAAAAGAAGACACGCTTTGCGTGTCTTCTTTTTTATGGGTTTAACCTCGTTGGCGATGCGTTAGGAGCCGCATTTGGCAAAGGAAAAGTAATATTCTCAATCACGCTATTTCCCCTGCTGCTAGGACTCACTGGCTCTGCGGAAGTAGCCGAATTACCCGCAGGAGCAGCATTATTACCCGTAGAAGATACACTCCCACCATTAAGAAAATAATCGTAAGTAGCCCGTGAAATTTGACGAATCATCTCATTAGCCCGTTGATCATTATCTGGGCGCTTGACCATGACTGAGATCGCATAACGTTTACCATTGGGCATATCCACAATACCTGAGTCACCGACCGAAGAAGCAATATCCCCAGTTTTATGAATAATTCTTGCTTCTTCACCGATCCCCTGTGGCAAGAGCGTATTAGTGATCGGGCGACGCATGATGTCCATAAAGCGATCGCGACTACGTGGCTCGATCAACTTACCCTTATCCAACATGAACATTAACGTCACCATATCTTGACTGCTAATCGTATTCGTCCCTTCAAGATCAGGTAGTTGATTATTAATGACAATGCCATTTAGCCCCCAAGATTTAAAGCGCTGATTAAGCACCGCTAAGCCACCAAGGCGCTTGATCACCATGTTGGTAGCAGTATTGTCACTAATCACGATCATCTTGGTGATCGTTTCTAAAACCGAGATTTTTGTACCTGTTGATAAATATTGCAAATCACCAGCTTGTCCAACTTTGACATCGGCAGTCATTTCTAGCAGCTCATCGAGCTTGATTTTACCAGCATCCACATCTTGAAAAAACGCGACCAGAATCGGGGTTTTAATCGTACTCGCCGCTGCGATCGGTTGATTTGCGCCAACCTGTACATATGTACCAGAGTCGAGATCCACCACCATCATTTGCATCGTCATGTCTTTTTCTTTGGCGGCTAAGTCCTTGATTTTGCTAAGCAAGGGTATAGCCTCAGTCTTGAGTTCGAGGGGAACAGGATCTGTGGATTTACTCGTATTTTCTTTGACAACTACTTCTGCGGCATTAGTTTTTGCAGACATAGATTGCTGATTTTGCCAAAAGGAGATCGCCGTCCCTGCGATCACACTTAGCCCAATCCCTGCGATCGCAAGACGCAACACTTGCCAGCCGAAAGATTTAATCGGTGACTTAATCGATATCGCCCGATTATTGCTCCCATTGGATTTTTTGCGTGGTCTTAGCTCAGTTCGATTGTCGGGGCGATTTGGACGTTGATCTGTCCGCGCCTCGACAAATCCTTGACGATTGGGCAATGGTTTAACTTTATTTTCAGGTCGCGCTTCAGCATGACGATTGCTAAACCGATTGTCGATAATTGGTTCTTGCGATCGCATTAGTTCAGGCGATCGCCCAAGACGAGTTTTATATTCAGGATTAATTGGGCGGAGAACAGGTTCACTATTGCTTGTCACAGCCTTGGTGCGACGCTCACGCAACTTATTTAAACGCGCTTCTCGATTTTTTTCGGTAGCGTCAGGCGATGAAAAGTTTCTGGGTTCCACTGCTATTTATAACTCCGATACAAAAATGTCTCTATGAATAGTTAATCAAGATGAGCCGTAGCCCAATTAACTTGGCGCAAAATTCCTCGCAGCATGGCAACTTCCGATGGGCTCAGGTTTGCCCGATCAAAAATATGCCGAAACTTTCTCAATCGATGAACAGCCGTATGTGGATAAACATAGCCGATCTTGAGCAGTACTGCTTCAAGTTGCTGATAGCAAGCTTCTAGGTCTGCGCGGGTAGCGAGGTCTATGGGTGCTGACTCTATCAAATCTTGCGCGATTTGGCTAGTCAAATTTTGATGACATTGCGAATTTGATCTAATACTCTCTGTGATCAGTTGCAATTGGTAGCAACAAATACCCACCGCCTGCGCCAAATTCAGCGAAGGATATTCAGGATTAACAGGGATTCGCATCACTTGCTGGCAATGCTGGATTTCGGCATTGCTCAAGCCACGATCCTCTGCACCAAAGACGATCGCACTAGTTTGAGCTTGCATCATCCAGCTCAAACCTTTGTGGGGATCAGTCACTTTCATTTCACCCTGATCAATCCGACCTGCGGTTGCGATCGCGCGATGGCAGCCAACTAATGCATCTGGCACACTATTAACAATTCTTGCATTCTCTAAAATTTCTGGGGCATGGACTGCCATATGTTGTGCTTCATCACTAAAGCGATCGCAGAGCGGATTCACCAACCACAATTCCGACAGTCCAAAATTTTTCATCACCCTTGCCACTGAGCCAAGGTTCCGCGCCCCCGCTGTCTCGACTAACACGATTCTGATATTTGATGAGGTGTTTGATGTGGTGTTTGGCATATTGCGATCGTAAACCATTTTTTCTTAAGTGTAATTGACAAAAAACTTCGCAATATGCTAATTTATTAAGTGTGGTTCGTAATATAACTAACCACACTTAAATGCCCGTAATTATGAATTTTAAAGGAGAGTCAATATCCTCTATCCTAAAACGTAAAAACCATCAATCAATATAAAGCGCCCAAATAAAAGCAATAAAAATGGAAATAATTTTCTTTAGTACAGCAGAGGCTTTTTTTCAAAATCACCCTGAAGCAAAAAAACTTCTTCGCTCATGGAGTAAAAGAATACAAGATAAAAGTCCAAAGCATTTTGTAGAACTACGAGAGTTCTTTCAACAAGCTGACCAAGTAGGAGAACTAACGGTATTTAACATAGGTAGTAACTACCGATTGATTGCTCGAATAAAGTATGATTCACAGCAAGTTTTTATCCGTAATGTTCTTCCTCATAAAGAGTATGAACGAGGTAAATGGAAAAAATAAGAAATAAATAAAACTATATCGAATGGAGGAACTAAAACAGTTCCTCCTAAACATTAGAGAAAACTATGAAAACTATACAAAAGAACAAAAAATCTTACATTGACTTACTTGCAGAATTTCCTCCTCGTCCTATACATTCAGCATCAGAACTAGAGGCAGTCAAAAAGGTTGTTTATGATTTGATTGATCGTGGCGAGCTTAGTGTTGAGGAGGAAGACTACCTCAGTGTTCTCGGTACTCTAGTACATCAGTATGAGCGAATTCATCATCCCATTCCTGATATCTATGGTGTTGAACTAATAGAAGCCTTGCTTGATGAATTTGATCTTAAACAAAAAGACTTAGTGCCAATTTTCAAAACTGAGTCTATTGTTTCTGCGGTACTAAATGGACACCGAAAGTTAATGACAGAACATATCGAAAAACTAGCAGCTTTCTTTCATGTTTCTCCAGCCGTATTTTTTCCGTCACCGCAGAAAACAAACTAATAAAAGCACTGCTTTGCGGTGCTTTTATTAGTTTGTTTTTAAATTGCTGTGCCTAGTAAATACAACAAGCTCATTCTGATGGCGACACCATTGGTTACCTGTTTATCGATCAAACTTAAGCGGGGATCATCCATCAAGTCAGAGCTAATCTCTACGCCGCGATTAACGGGACCGGGGTGCAACACTTGGACATTGGGCGCACATTTGGCTAGGCGATCGCGAGTTATGCCATACCGCGCATGATACTCACGCAAACTGGGAATTAGGAACTGCCCCATGCGCTCCATTTGCAAGCGTAGGGTCATTACAAAATCAGCATCCTCAAGGGCTGGCTCAAGGGAATAATGAATTTTCGCGCCATAATCGGCAAATTCGGGTGGTAATAATGTCGGTGGTGCAGCGAGATGTACATCTGCGCCATTGGTTAGCAAACTCCAAAGATTCGATCGCGCTACTCTTGAGTGCAAAATATCGCCAACGATCGCAACTTTTTTGCCCTTCAGATCTTTGGCGGTCGGAGCTTGGGGATTGAGATACTTGCAGAGCGTTAGCAGATCGAGCAATGCTTGAGATGGGTGTTCATGCTTGCCATCACCCGCATTCAGGATCGCCACTTTGCCGCTGAGAGCATCCATATCGCGTGCGATCGCTAAAGGTACACCTGCTGACTGGTGGCGAATCACCATAATGTCTGTCCCCATAGCGAGAAAAGTTCTAGCCGTGTCAAGAATCGTTTCGCCCTTGGTGAGTGCAGATGTGCCTGGAGCAAAATTTAAGGTGTCAGCTGAGAGTCTTTTGGCGGCAAGCTCAAAACTATTGCGAGTACGGGTCGAAGATTCAAAAAACAAATTGGCGACAACTTTGCTCTGCAAGGTTGGCACTTTTTTATTGCGGCGGGATAATACTTCTAAGAAGCTAACGGCTGTTTGCAAGACCGTTTCATAATCATTCGGCGTAAAATCAGCCAGCGAGATCACATGTCGTCGCTGCCAAGTAAGTTCAGTCATGATGCTTTTAGGAGATAACAGATACGCCCGAAAGTACGCCAATGGGGGCGGGAGCAACCATGTCGTCTGGCAAGAAAGCGCGTGAGCTAACTAGTACTAATGTAAACAAAAAGACTGCAAAGATGATGAACGGTGCAATGTATTGACGAAAAAATGGCACGGTTTTAAATCGTAGATGACGATTATATTATCTACGATTTACGCCTTAAGTAGCTACTCCTTTCCCAGCCAAGAATTAGTGGTGCGGCGCGGAGCGCCGCGCCACTAATTCTTGGGCTTTTCTGTACCGCCCGTGCAGCGGGCAGTACAGATTTTGATTCTGGATTTTTAATTATGCTGAGGCACTCACAATAATGCTATATTGATAAGCCTGCTAAAATATCCACATAGTATTGAACTAGATCACCACCAGAAACTAGAGCCATAAACCCATGATGAAGTTGAGATTAAAGCGATTCGGCAAAAAATTTGAAGCCAGCTATCGTATCGTTGCCGTAAACAGCACCAGCCGTCGCGATGGTCGTCCTCTTGCTGAACTCGGTTTTTATAACCCACGCACCAAAGAAACCCAACTTGATGTACCTGCGATCGTGCTTCGCATCAAGCAAGGTGCTCAACCTACTGACACAGTACGTCGCATCCTCGAAAAAGCGAAGGTATTCGATCTCGTTACCGCTTAATTCTTGAACTAATTCCAAATTTTTGCAAATCTAAACTTGTGCCAGACTATAACGCCTTAATTAGTTTTTTGCTAAAGCCATTATTAGCTCATCCAGATGCGCTGCGTGTAGATTTTGAGTCAAACAGCAAAAGCGATCGCGTCTGGATCAGAGTTGCTTTCGATCCTGAAGATCGGGAGCGAATTTTTGGTAAAGGGGGACGGGTAATTCAAGCAGCTCGGACTGTGGTGATGACCGCAGCCGAAGAAGCTGGGCATAATGCCAGAGTTGAGTTTTTTGACCCAACCCCTAGCTCAAATCCTGACGATTATCAAGACCGATATGCTGAGCGTTCAGAGCCAGAACGGGAACAAATCCAAGTTGAACGTCCTGTAATCAATGTCGAAAGACCAAAGCGACGCGAAATCATTAGTTAAAATAAAATTAAAATAAAAGGGGGTGCATTGCACCCCTTTTATTTTTTAGGATCAAAAATTTAATAAAACCCAACATTGTTTCGGCGGGCGAAGCCCGCCGA
>JAYUSC010000631.1:0-2773 GCA_043755885.1 Pseudanabaena sp.
TATTGCTATCAAACTGCGATCGCAGATTTAATCACCACAAGTTCAGATGGGTAAATCTCGCAAAAAGTAAAAGCGATCGCACTTTTTACCAGCCTCTTCAACTCTTCCCAAATATCCCGCTAACGGCGAAGAAAGCTCGATGAGTATATCTTTCACAACTGAATCATCTAATTTCGGTTGGGGGGATTTGACATATTTTGCGTTGTAGGTTGATCTGATTTCGGTAACAGAAACGTACTGATTACCATCTTGTTCTTCTTTTACAGTTTGAACAATATGAGATCGCAGTTTGATCTCAAGTTTTGCCTTTTCAATAAAATCTAAAAGTTTGGAATTAGAATCTTCTCCAAAAGGTTCACTTTCTAGGCTTGACTTTAAATTCCTTAGATTAATCGAGCCTGCATATGAGACTTTAAGTTTTACTAGCTTTTCTAAAGTTTCTGGTCTGATCACGTTCATCTTACTTCCTATTGCTATTGGATTAGAGTGGATATTTAGTGAGCCTGCGGAAATAATTATCTTGACTGCTTTTTCATAGTCTGGGAAATGAGCTTGACCAAGATAAGTAAGTTGACTACAGACTTTTGTAAGGGTTTTTGGCTCAGCACTTGCTTTACACTCTCCGACAACAGGATACGGATATTCACAACATAGATCTATCCCACCTGCTCCGCCTGTAGCTTCTGGATCGAGACTAGCTTTAGGATTGGTGTTTGAGTTGCTAAATCCTAACTCTATAAAGCTTTTTCTAACCAGTTTTTCAAATTCATGACCGCCACTAGAATTTCCAACTGCGGCAATTCGGTCAACCCAATCAAGATTTCTAGATATTTCTATTTTTTGCTGAAGTTCTACTTCTTCTAGCATTCTCTGAATTTGCACATCTAGCGGCTCTGGTGGTTCTAGATTTTCTAGCTGCTGTTTAAGTCGGGTAAAGTCGCGATCGCTTAAAACAGGTAATGACTCATCAACTTTTAGGCGATCGGGAAGAGCGATGTACTGACCTTGATATCTAGCAGGAATTGTGATTGATTTAGGCAATTGATAAACTCGTAAATAAACGAGAAAAAATGATTTTCTTTCTGCGATTATTGTCTGCAAGTTCTCTACTGGTATAGCTATATGATGTGAGATAATCTCTAATGGTTTGGAGTCATAGATTATGTCGCATAGCTCACATCTAGCCCAAGCCTCGATTGAGACTGTTTCCGAATCTGTACTAGCATCGGGATAGAGTGCGAAAGTTCTACCAACGTTAGTAAAAGAGCCCAGTATAGCCGCAATAACTTTACCTTGCAAAAGAGCGTCAACACTCTGTTTATCTAGGCGGAGAGCATTAGAGATATCAAGAGATTGCATAAGCATTACAGTGATATCTCCTCTACATCAGCGTCTGAAACACGTTTAGGGATACTAATTGGTAACTCATCATCAACCAGCTCAGTTGGTTCTTGTCCAGAGGGATCGCTCAATATCTCTCTAATTAGCGGATTATCAATAACTAGACGGTTTTCAGCGATAAAATCCCATAGTTGATCAACTGTTAAATCATAATCCTCAATTTTTTCGCGAATAAGTCCTAATGCAAGTAGCGGCTTAATATCTTCTTCTAGTAAAACAATCCATTCTCCACTCTGATCCTTTAGCAATTTCCTGACACATTCTTGAGGTATGGCAGCACCTTTTGCAATTTGATATGAGCGGATTAAGCATCCGCGAGTGAAGTCAAATTTCTTGTAGTCAATCAGACGCTTGAGAGCAGCACCGACAAACCTCCCAGTCGCATTCAAAATAGCAGCAACACCTATTTTGATCGTCTTACCGTTTTCTTCGGCAGTAATTCTTAAATGTAGATAGCCTTTATCGACAGACTTAGCTGTAGCATCAATCCAATCAACATCAATTATTCTTACGCCCTCTATGTCTTCGTCTAATACAGATAAAGAGAGAAAGGCACAAAATAATGAGTAACCAACAGCAGCATTATCTTCCATGAATTCATCAATTGATTCTTCAACAGCCTGTAATGCATTTTCATAAGCATCTTTTGCAGGATTGAATTTCTTCTTTTTGTCTTCTCCTGAAAGCTGAGAAGGAGGCATAATAACAGAACGGGCATCAGTTACTTTCCAGTTTTCAGAACACCATTTCAAAATTGCTCTTGCAGTAGGCTTTTCTTTCCCGATTTCTCTGATTTCAGATTCATCAAAAGGATAAAGCGGATGTGGTGGGACAAGTTCTTTGCTAGCATAAAAATCCTCTAGCCACTTAATCACAAGAGCAATAGATGTATCAGAATTGAGATAATCAAGTTCTAAAACCTTGTCAGCAGTGCGATCATAAGACGCACCTTGTGTTTGTCCTAGCTTAATCTCATCTCTTAAAGTTGCTGGATACATAGCCATTAACAGCACACATTTGCTAACCAGATTGCGTAAGTCTTTTGCCAAAGCAGCTACGACTTGCGCTCTTGTGAAACCACTATCGTTATAGTTCGGATCATCTAATTCATCAAAACAAAATACTAAATTACTGTAGTTGGCAATTAGAGCCAAAAGTTCACAGGTTGTCTTAAAGGTCGCTAATTCATTTTTCTGAGAATTATTTGGTAAACCCAATTCATCAGCTTTTGCTTGTGTTAGCTCTTGCCCTGCTAGCCAACTAATGGCATAAGGAGCATGGTTTTCAGAAAGCGTCCAAAGAATTGCTTTGACAAGATAGGGATTGTTTAGCTCAGGATTTTTTGAACAGATTCCATTTGCCCAGTTTTCAG
>JAYUSC010000632.1:0-2771 GCA_043755885.1 Pseudanabaena sp.
CCCGCTACGCGGGCGACCCGCGATTTGGGTTTTAAGATTGCTTTGGGGATGAAATCATATTTTGGAGAGAAGTACTGACAGAAATAAGCAAATGTTGTGTATATAGTGGATCTTCGCGTAGTGCTTGCATAAATACTTTGGCATTAATTACTAAGATTAAGGTTTCTGGTGATGTTGCGATCGCTAAATTAGTAAAGGGGGTTTGGGTTAACACTTAAGCAGAAAAATGTTGAAAAGCCGATCGCATTTCTAGCCCGTCAATGCGATCGCCATCGATAATCTCACCGATAATCACTGCACCAGCTAACTGATTAACCAACTTTTCGGCTAAAGACAAAGGCATACATAACACCAGTTCAAAATCTTCGCCGCCATACAATACCCAATCTAGGGCGCGATCGCCTGCCAAAGTCCTGACAGCGCGGTGAATTGGTAGCGATCGCCAATGGATCTTTGCCCCAACTTTACTCGCCCGACATATTTGAGCGATCGCATCGGCTAAGCCATCACTACTATCCATTCCTGAAATACGAAAATCAGTTGGGTGATTTTGTTGATTGAGAATCTGATGCAAAATTGCGATCGCATCAAAACGGGGCATCGGTCGCTGATGAAAACGACAGATGGCTTGGACTAAATCTTCTCCCACCAGAATCAGATTCCCAATCTTCATTGGAGCTAATAACTTCTCTTTTAATTCATTGTTAAATAGAAGTTCCAAACCAGCCTTGGAAAGTCCATGCAAACCTGTCATCACGATCACATCCCCAACTTGTGCCGTATGTCTCTGAATGACTTGAGTTTTCGGCACTTGACCAAAAGCAGTTACCGCTAAAGTCCGAATCGGCGATCGCACCGTATCGCCGCCCACCAATTCTGTGTCATAGGTTTGCAAGCATTCACTAAAGCCACGATATACGCCCTCAATCCAAGCAATCTCAGTATCAGGTGGTAATCCCACCGACATCACCAAACCCCAAGGCTTAGCCCCCATCGCCGCCAAGTCCGATAAGTTCACAGCAGCAGCCCGCCAACCGACATCTTCGGGGCTAGTAGTGCGATCGCTAAAATGCACACCATCGATCAACATATCTGTGGTCACCACCATTTGGCGATCGGGCAGGGTTGCACCCATAGGGGCTGCGTCATCGCCCACCACCTCGCTACAATATTGCCGAAATATCTTCAGCAATCCTTGCTCACCAACACTTCTAACTGTTACTGTCATTTGAGGCTCTAGATGATCCCCATGTAGGGGCAAAGCATTCCCACAGAAATTCATGATTTTTTAGATTACCTTCATTTGGGAATGCTTTGCCCTAAACTCGCAACGCAGGGACAATTTAGCGGTGAAAGCGCAAAGGGTTTAGCATTTGCGTTTCAAGATTGTAGTGAGGAGTATCAAAATATTGGCGCAAATGCTAAACCCCTACAAGTTTGTTTTTATTAACCATTAAGGGCGCAAATAATTCATGACATTAACATTAATTAACCCGTTTCAACGGGTTTGAGCTTTAAGCCTCGCACTTGAGTGCAAGGCTACTGCGTATTAAGGATAAAAAGTGAGCTTAGGTAACGCCATCGACTCTTCCCAGCCCATCATGATATTCATGCATTGCATCGCTTGAGCAGCCTGACCTTTCATCAGGTTATCGATCGCAGATACCACAATTACACGCCCTGTACGCTCATCGACTTCTACGCCGAGGTAGCAGAGATTTGTACCTAGCGCCCATTTCGTTTGCGGGAAGATATTTTTTGGTAAAACCTGTACCCATTCGGAATTGCGATAAAAAGATTTGTAAATAGTCAGAATATCGTCCTTCACCAAACCTGGGTCGCGCAATTTGGCATATACCGTTGAGAGAATGCCGCGAATCATCGGAATTAAGTGCGGTGTGAACTGCACTAGCACTTCCTGCCCCGCCATATCGCTACAGATCTGTTCAATTTCAGGAGTGTGGCGGTGGCTAGCAATGCCATAGGCGCAGAGAGAGCCATCCGCCTCAGCTAGTAATAGATTCGTCTTCGGCTGACGACCACCGCCTGATGTCCCAGACTTGGCATCAATGATGATCGTACTGGGATCAACTAGACCCTGCTTTAGCAATGGCTGTAAAGCTAATAAACTTGCCGTGGGATAGCAACCTGCACAGCCAACTAAGTCAGCCGTGGCGATGCGATCGCGATAAATTTCTGGTAACCCATAGACCGCTTTGGCATTGACTTCAGCATCAGTCCGCGCCTCTTTGTACCAAGATTCATAAACTTGCAGATCGGTGAAGCGATAATCTGCGGATAAATCGAGGACTTTGCAGCCTTTAGCTAATAGGCGCGGCGCGATTTTGCTGGCTAAACCATTTGGCAATGACAAGAAGACAATCTTGCAACGATCTGCGATCGCTTCAGGCTCCAGATTTTCGATCGGCAAGTTAACTGCATGGGCAATATGCGGATATAGATCGGCGAAATTTTGACCGACAGAACCACTCCCACCCATGTAAGTAATATTCACCAATGGATGCTCTAGAAGCAGTCTCACCAATTGGATGCCACCATAACCCGAAGCGCCAATAATACCTACGGGGACTCGATCCTGTGCGCTCATACCCTTACTCCATCAAAATATTGAGAATGCTTTTCGCATTTGGGGTAACAACTTAGCATAAGCCAAGCCCTATCCAAAACTAATGTCCAAATTAATCTATAAATCACCTAAGGGACTTACACGAAATAATTGCTCCCAAAAATGTGGCGGCGGGCTACGCCCG
>JAYUSC010000633.1:0-2770 GCA_043755885.1 Pseudanabaena sp.
CGCCCATGACGGACGACGCGACGCAAGAGACGGCGCATAATGTAACCACGCCCAACATTGGAGGCATTGATGCCATCAGCAACCATATGCACAACCGAACGCACATGATCGCCAATAACTTTGAGCGAAGTCTTTACTTTCTCATCGCTCTGGTGATAATCAATCCCTGCAATATCCGCCGCTTTTTTGATGATTGGGAAGATTAAATCTGTTTCATAGTTATTAGGAACAGCTTGCAAAACCTGAGCCATCCGCTCTAAGCCCAAGCCCGTGTCAATATTTTGCTTCTTTAGTTTGGTGAGATTACCCTCAGCATCCCGATTCAACTCCATGAAGACCAGATTGTAAATCTCCAAGAATCGCGAATCATCTTCTAAATCCATCACCTCGTCACCCAATTCAGGATGAAAATCATAATAGATTTCTGAACAAGGACCACATGGTCCTGTCGCACCTGAAGCCCAGAAATTATCATCACCCATCCGCTGAATCCGATGAGCAGGAATGCCGATCGCATCGCGCCAAATCGCAAAGGCATCTTCATCGGTGTGATAGACGCTGACAACTAGGCGATCGGGCGGAATTTGAAATACTTTAGTGACTAATTCCCATCCCCATGCGATCGCTTCTTTTTTAAAATAGTCGCCAAAACTGAAATTACCTAACATTTCAAAAAATGTATGGTGACGCGCCGTTCTACCGACATTCTCGATGTCATTGGTACGGATACATTTTTGAGAAGTCGTAGCGCGTGGCACTTCAGGCTCTTGCTGTCCTAAAAAGATGGGCTTAAATGGCAGCATTCCTGCGATCGTTAGTAGCACTGTGGGATCGGCAGGTACGAGTGACGCACTAGGCATTACTTTGTGACCCCGCTCCTCAAAGAAATTGAGAAACTTTGCGCGAATTTCAGCACCAGTAAGAGAGGGAAGGCTAGCCATAAAAGTTTGAATTAATGCAGACAATTTCCTAATTATATTATATTCTGTAGGGTGTGTTAGCGTCAGCGTAACGCACCATTTGCGTTTATTGTGTGCGTTACGCGATCGCTAACACACCCTACGAGCTTAGAAATCGCCGTAGTCAACTTGTAAGCAAGTTAAACCAAGATCGCGCCAAACTCTGACGACCTGATCGCGATCGTCCAGTACAAACGCCACATTGTATTGATCAAGAATAAATCCCTCATAAATCTCTTGCTTAACAATGCTGTCTTTTCGCATATCACCAGATTTTCGCATATGTAGAGCGTCAAAACTGATCCCATGCTTTTCTAGCCATGCTAATGTTTGCGGCTTGGACTTATCCTCTCGCCCAGACACAAACACGATCGCATTGCCTGATCTTTGCAAAATTGAGCGCACAGGTTCATTGACCAAATCTTTATCGCAACTAGCGCCATCATAGGGACTGCGATCGCCAATTAAAGCCAGAGTTCCATCTAAATCGCAGATAATTGCATCAGGCAAATCAGGATTGTGAGCAGGTTTCGGGTTTCGCGGTGGTGCGATAAATTGGTTATACATATCGCGAATCACCTTCTCTCCGACCGAATTAAATCGCTGCAAATCGCGTTTAATGCAAGTCTCTAGAGCCACATGCCGAAAGTCTACGATCTCTAATACTGCTAAGCCCTTGATCAGTTCCCTGATTCTCGCTTCATGTTTGGGCGCAAGGTGCGTATTATCGACGATTATATGCTTTCCTTCTTCTAAAGCCGCTTTAATAATCTGATCTTGGATATTTAAAACAAATTTCTCATTCCCTTTGGAGAAATAAGAATTATCCAACATCGCCCGCAGTTCGTCTTTATTCACCCGCTTAATTGCATTGGGTGATTTATCGACTTTTGCCTTAGCCCATGTGGATTTGCCAGAAGCAGGTAAACCAATTGTGAAATAAACTGTCAACATTTATGCAAAAATCTCACTGAGCTTGCAGACAAAATCTGGTAAAAGCAGCGAAGTTACCGAATCATGCTCAAACAGAGTTGCCACTAAAACTAGAGCCGCATTCTCTCTTCTATAGACTTGGATTGACTTCTTCCGCCAATCCACAATCCAATATTCAAGTACACCTTGAACTGAATAAAGCTTTAACTTCAACTCGCGATCGCGTCTTTCTTGATCTGCACCTGCCGACAGAACTTCGATCACCAAATCAGGCGCAGCCGTGAAATGCCCCTGATTATCAAGGATATTGGCTAAACGTCCTTGACTAACCCACACTAAATCAGGAATGACATTATCACTATCCGCGAAAATGACACCTGGAGTGATCACTACTTCCCCAAGTCGAGAGTAACGAGACCAAATAGTAAGTTCCGTAGTTAAATTACGTATTACATTTTGATGTTTGTAATGCGGCGCTCTAGTCACTAATAATTCTCCATCAATAATTTCATAGCGAGTATCATCATCTGGGAAAAGCTCTAAATCAGCAGATGTCCAGCGTACTTTGGTGATATTAGCTTCTATCGTGACTGCCATGATTCTCTTCCTCTTGGTTATAAAGTTTTGGAGATTCTTCAACTATTTCTTGAAATTCTGGAGAACTAGATACGCCTAAAGACAATTCTAGCTGATCACTTGTTGACTCATTCAGCTCTTCTGATTCCTGATGCTGATCATTGACATGACTTTCTAATCCCACATCAGCGACAACGGCTTCATTGCGATCGCAGATTTCCCCATTTTGAGACTTATTAGCAGCAGTTCTGATTTTGCTAGTTACTTCGATTGTCCGTTCCGCAATTATGGAAATCCGCTCT
>JAYUSC010000634.1:0-6463 GCA_043755885.1 Pseudanabaena sp.
TAACTACATATTATCTTGCAGATTACAGGATAAATGCTTATACATGATGAATATCACACAACTTGTCAGATAAAGCAACCAATAAGTGTAATAACAAGATTTTTGCAGGATATTACACCTGAATAGAGTTTTATCGATCAAAATGCAACATAAAATCAGCAATTCTCATTATGACTTTTGATTTTCCTAAGCAGTCAAATTTTGAACGAAGGAATCCGCTTGTCAAAGATTGCTATTGCGACTATTCTCAATAATTTCCGCCAGATCAAGACAAAGTTTTCATAATGAGAATTGCTGGTAGCTGACGAATTACCACCCAACAATAAATAATCGCTAAGCAGATTATGTCGCAATGTTCTTAACAATTACCGATCTATTGGTTTGATTTTTAATTTCCGCAAGTGAAGTCACACCGCACAAATTGGCATTACGGGCAATTTCTATAAATGAGAATGGCTAAAAATATTAGTTTGTTATCAATCTTTATATTAAGAAATAAGATCAAATAAGACGAATACTTTACAATTGCCGATTAGGTAGAAATCCCTAGAGTAATTGGCTGATAAAGGCTTGCAGAACTTCGCCAAATTTTAAATTAACGCCATAAACAACACTTCTCGATTTGCACAAAATCTGCACAAATTACTTGTTTTAATCAGTTCAATCCCAAAGCCGCTGAACGAATGAACTGAAAACAGTTAAGGTTTCGCTCTCTTAAGTAAATTGAATAGATTGGTTATCATTTAATCAATTAGAACTTAGGAATCTATATGTTTTGAACATACTTTTTGCAGAAGATTAATTGCAGCTTGGTATCACAAAACAATAGAAAGATTTGGGAGTCATAACAAAACTTATATATTAAACAAGGAGATTCTTTAGAATGCTAGATGCTTTTACTAAAGTAGTTGCCCAAGCCGACACTCGTGGTGCTTTTGTATCTGATTCTCAAATTGATGCACTGAAGCAAGTTGTTGCTGATGGCACAAAGCGTTTGGATGTGGTTAACCGCATCACCGCTAACTCTTCATCCATCGTCACCGACGCAGCTCGTGCATTGTTTGAAGATCAGCCTCAATTGATCGCTCCTGGTGGAAATGCATACACCCATCGTCGTATCGCAGCATGTATGCGCGACATGGACATCATCCTTCGCTATGTAACCTACGCAGCATTCTCTGGCGATGCTAGCGTTTTGGAAGATCGTTGCCTCAATGGTTTGCGTGAAACCTACAGCGCATTGGGCGTACCTGGTGGATCAGTTGCAGTTGGCATCGAAAAAATGAAAGCTGCTGCGATCGCACTTGCTAACGATCCTAATGGCGTAACCCGTGGCGATTGTAGCGCCCTTATGTCAGAACTCGCTAGCTACTTCGACAAAGCCGCCGCCGCCGTAGGCTAATCGATTAATTTTCTTAAATTAATTTTTTTCCTTTTTCCTTTTCCCTTTTCCTTTTAAAATTCTAGAGGTACATTAAGTATGAAAACTCCTTTAACAGAAGCCGTCTCTACAGCCGATTCCCAAGGTCGCTATCTTGGCGTTCCTGAAATGCAAGCTGCCTTTGGTCGTTTACGCACAGCGGCTGCTAGCCTTGATGCTGCTAAAGGATTGAGCGCCAAAGCTGCAAGCTTAGCCGAAGGTGCAGCAAATGCTGTTTACCAAAAATATCCCTACACCACCCAACAGGCTGGCAACAACTTCGCTTCCACCCCTCGCGGTAAAGCCAAGTGCGTTCGTGACATCGGCTACTACGTCCGCATGATCACCTACTGCTTGATTGCTGGTAGTACAGGTCCTATGGATGACTATCTAGTAAGTGGCTTGACCGAAATCAACCGCGCATTCGATCTTTCTCCTAGCTGGTATGTTGAAGCTTTGAAATCGATCAAAGCTAATCATGGCTTGAGTGGAGATGCAGCTTTGGAAGCTAATTCCTACATCGACTATGCAATCAATGCTCTAAGCTAATCGATTTTCTTCTAGAAATAGCGAAAACCCCGAAAACGGTAAGTACGCCCTGCGGGGTGCGCTTGCCGTTTTCTTTTTAAAAAATTTGTTAAAAAATATTTGGGAGCTTAAATATGACAAGTTCTTCGGCAGCAACCCGTTTAGGGTTTGAGCCTTTTACAAATAATTCTCCAGTAGAATTGCGGTCAAACTGGACTGGAGCCGATGTTCTCGGTGTAATTGCCGCCGCAAATCGTCAGGTTTTTGGTAACGATCATCTGATGTTGTCAGAGCGCTTAACTAGTGCAGAGTCACTTCTGGCTAGTGGAAATCTTTCTGTGCGTGAGTTTGTCAGAGCCTTAGCACAGTCAGAACTGTATCGGACTAAGTTCTTTTCCTCCACACCACAAGTTCGTTTTATTGAATTGAACTTCAAACATCTTTTGGGACGTGCTCCTAATGATGAATCGGAAATTACTGAACATGTCAATCGCTACATTGAGCATGGATATGAAGCAGAGATCAACTCATATATTGATTCTGACGAGTATCAAGAGAGTTTTGGCGAAGCGATCGTTCCTTACTATCGTGGATTCGAGACCCAACGTGGTCAAAAGAATGTAACCTTCAATCGCATGTTTCAGCTTTATCGTGGTTATGCCAACAGCGATCGCGCTCAAGGTAAAAACAAATCGACTTGGCTGACCGAAGATCTCGCCCATAACACTGCTAATCCAATTCGGACTCCCCACTATGGTCAAGCCTTAGTTGGCACTACTGGTGACGATCGCGGACAAATGTATCGTGTCAGTGCGGTTCAGAGCGATCGCGGTCGGACTACCCAAATCCGTCGCAGCGTTAGTGAGTATCTAGTCTCCTACGATCAACTTTCGCCGACTCTGCAAAGGCTGAACAAGCGTGGTAGTCGCATTACCCAAATTGCTCTTGCGTAGACATTTGTAGGGTGAGCAATGCCCACCCTACTAGAAATTTGCTTAAATATCCAAGGAGAATAAACCATAGTGATTACCAATGCCGCTTCCCGTTTGGGAACTATTGCTTACAGCGAGACTAGTCCCACAGAACTCCGTCCTAACTGGACACCAGAAAATGCCAAGGTTGTTGTTAACGCTGTCTATCGGCATGTGTTGGGCAATGACTACATCATGGCTTCAGAACGCTTAACTGCCCTTGAGTCTTTGTTAAACAATGGACAAATCACCGTCCGTGAGTTTGTTCGTGCTGTGGCAAAGTCAGAGCTATACAAAACCAAGTTTCTCTATCCCAACTTTCACACCCGCGTGATTGAATTAAATTTCAAGCATCTATTGGGACGCGCTCCCTACAGTGAAGCTGAAGTCATCGAACATCTCGATCGCTATCAAAATGAAGGCTATGATGCCGATATCGATTCTTATATTGATTCAGCCGAGTACGAAGCTAACTTTGGCGATGCGACTGTACCTTACTATCGCGGTTTTGAGAACAAAGTTGGCGATCAAACGACTGGCTTTACCAGAATGTTCCAACTCTATCGTGGCTACGCCAACAGCGATCGCGCTCAAATCGGCGGCAATGCTTCGAGACTAGCGGCTGAGCTCGCTCAAAACAAAGCATCTGCGATCGTTGGCGCTTCTGGCGGCAACGATGGCTGGGCATATCGTTCTGCAAAAGGAGCCATGGCTACTCGTGCTTTTGGTCGCTCTTCTACAGGTTCAGGCGATCGCCTTTATCGTATCGAAGTTGCCGCAGTTTCTCTACCTCGATACCCTAAAGTGCGCCGCAGTAACCGTGAGTACATCGTGTCTTACGAGCAGTTGAACAGCACCTTGCAACGCATTAATAAAATGGGTGGCAAAGTGGCTAGTGTAACGGCTGTCTAAACAATTTTTAATAACGGTGTTGCGGGCGCAAAGCACCCGCAACACCGTTACCTTACAAATCTATATTGAAAACTTTTTTATGATACCTCCAACTTCAACTTCAGATACTCGCTTCTTTGTTTATGAGGTAGCAGGGCTTAATCGCTATCAGCAACCTGACAACAGTAATTATGTGATCCGCCCTAGCGATAATGTTTTTATGCAAGTGCCTTACGATCGCATGAATGAGAAAATGCGGAGTATCACCCGTCTCGGTGGCACAATTGTCAGCATTCGTCCTCTAAATGAGCATTTGCCTGAAAGCGAATAAGCCAAGGTAAAGTCTTTAAAAGACTTTTTTATAAAAGAAAAGCAGCGCCTCTCGCTGCTTTTCTTTTATAAAAATAAGTGTGGCTTAAACCTGTAATAAGATTAATTTCGTGTTAGTTTTTAACTAATATCTCACAGGTAGAGAAAAGACAACATGAAATATCTAATTGATGCGATCGCTAATATTTCACGCCAATTGATACCTCGATCGGCGGCGCTCATGATTTTACTGAGTGCGATCGCAGGATCGGCGACGCTCCAGCCTGTTGAATCCGCCGAAACCGTTAATTTTCGATTTAATATTTTTGAAGTTTCGGTATCTGTTGATGACTTAGAAAATTTTGCTAAAACTGGTGAATTGCGCGGCGCACTAGACATGGCTTCACGCTATATTTCTCCGTCAGACATGGCAAACTTTCGGCGCATCCTCACAGAACGAGCCGATGTTCCTGTCTCTTTGTTATCAAGATTTTTATACACATCTCAGGGAGAAAAAGCATTAGATATCTTGGGAAACTTTATTAAAACTGGTCCAAATCTATCGGGTAATCGCGCTATTCGAGCCGCCGCCGTATTGGCAACAGCCGACAAGCAGAATAGCTTGTCTTTACTGAACTTTTTACGAAAATTTCCCACGTCAGATATTTATTTCGATATTCAAGAAGGTTTGCAAACAGTTGGTGAATTGAGTGACTTGCTGCAAAATACGCAAAAAGTTGTTCAGATGATCAATGCTGAAGCAATTAAACAATCAGGAGCGACGACAGCACCTCCTTCACCGATTCAGTTGGCTGATTTGCGTGAGCAAGGTAAAACTCAATGGGATCGGTATAGCCTCAAAGCACCAGCAATGAGTAATCGCTACGAAATTCCCTTTTATTTATTTGTCCCAAAACTGACCAACAAGTCTTCACCCATACCTGCGATCGTCATCTATCCTGGGCTAATCTCTAACCGAGAACCATTGCTTTATCTTGCCGAGCATCTAGCATCCTATGGATTTGCGGTAGTGCTGACAGTTTCGCCCAATAGCAGCGCGGAGCAGTTAGATAAACTGATTATTGGCGCAGCTAGTGAGATTGCGCCGCCAGAGAGCTTTATTGAGCGCCCACAGGATATTACGGCGGTGCTGAATTATCTAGAGAAGTCTCCACAGGTGACTAATATCAATTGGCAAAATGTGGGCATGGTTGGACATTCTTTTGGTGGCTATGCGGCGCTTGCTTTGGTTAGTGATGCTCAGATTCAGTTTGGGGATTTGGCGGAAGCTTGCCAAGGCAAATATAAATGGAATGCTTCGCTGTTATTGCAATGCGTAGCATTAGGCTTGCCAAACCAAACCTACAAATTGGGAGATTCGCGCATCAAAGCTGCGATCGCAGTTAATCCTGTAACTAGTCATGTTTTGGGTAAAACGTCTTTGAGCAAAATCACTGTGCCGATCGCAATCGTTGGCAGTTCTGGTGATACCTTTGCGCCTGTTGTCTCTGAGCAAATTGTGCCGTTTACATGGTTGACTGCCCCAGATCGATATTTGGTATTGTTGAATAAAGCAGGGCATACTGCGGTCACAGCCATCACTTCTAGTGATCGCCTCAGTCCTGAAGTGAGCAGTGTATTGGCTGGTTCAAGTGCGATCGAGTCACAGGGCTATCTCAAGTTGATGAGTGTCGCTTTTTTCAAAACGCATCTAGTTCAAGAAACTAGTTTTGCGGATTACCTGACCACCGCGTATTTTGCCAATATCTCAACCCCTAACGCGCAGGTGAGCTTATTGCGATCGCTGGCGATCGAAACCATTGAAGCAGCAATCAAAAATTAGCAAGCTTAATAGTTCTTAACAAGCAAACCTTATTTTCTCGAGATAACTACCCATAAACTAAACACTAGTCGTAAAATAGGCGGTTAGATAGGTATTTAAACTGCAATTTATCCACAAATTCGTTTACAAGAATAAAGCAAGAAAAACAGCACAAGACTATGGTAGCTACCCCCTCTAAACCCGATGTAAGCCAGTCAAACCAAAAGGTTAATGGGACTGGCCGACGCGATAGTATCTTGACCCCACGCTTCTACACCACAGACTTTGAAGCGATGGCGAAGATGCAAATCTTCGATCTCACCCCAGATTATGAAGCAATTCTTGAAGAATTTAAATTTGACTACAATCGTCGTCACTTTGTCCGCACCGCTGATTTCAATCAGTCATGGGATCATATTGACCCCAAAGTCAGAGAACATTTCCGCGTCTTCCTTGAAGGATCTTGTACCTCAGAATTTTCAGGCTTTCTACTTTACAAAGAAATCGCCGTCAAAATCAAAG
>JAYUSC010000635.1:0-2763 GCA_043755885.1 Pseudanabaena sp.
TGGAAGATGCGAATGTTACGAAAACTGCGATCGCAACTCTCGATGACCTTGCGAAAACCAAGCTCACAGTCGGTGAAATCTCGCTGAAGACTCAGCCTGTGACGATTTGGACAAATCTGGCTGCTAGCAATAATTCGGGCGTATCAGGAAATGTGGTGGCGGCGCATACTCAAACCAAAGATTATGTCTATTTATCAAATTCGCTCACGGTTTTAGAATCCGCCTTAACCTTGAAAAATAGTGGATCGATCGCAGCCTCAAAAAGCTTTAAGACTATTTCCGCGAAGTTGTCTAGCGATCGCTTAACCTATGGATATACTGACAAAAATCTCGATCTGTCTTGGTTACAGTCCAGTCTATTAAATCTCAATGGGGTAAGTGAAATTCCTCAAAACATCAGTAATTTTCCCCTTGCACAAATCCTTAAACATATGGAAGTAAGTGGTTTTGCGATTACTAGTGGCGATCAAAGTATGCAGAATGGTGAACTTTTCTTAATTCTAAAGTAATTATGGGTAAGCTTAAAGCATCTGCTTTGATTTGCGGCTATTCGTTAATCCATGCCTGTTAGTTTATCTACACCTCGTTTTCTCTTGCATAGCATCCCTTTGCGATCGGTGATGGTATTTCTGTTTGTGTTGCAAGCGATGGTTATTATGGGGCTAACTGATTATCTGTCTGATAGTCATTGGTCGATCTGGGCTTATGGATGGACACTTGCTCTATCCATTGGGTTTGGCACAATCGTAGCGCATTGGATTAGTCAGCGATATCAATCCTTAGATCAAGCAATGCGACTTAGAGAATCAAGATTACAAACCTTTATAAATAATGCGCCAACACCGATCTCAATCAAAGATTTAGAAGGAAAGTATTTATCAATCAACAGTGAATTTGCCTATTGGATGCAAGTTTCTGCTGAAGATATTTTAGGAAAGCAGGACTGCGAAATTTTCCCTACTGAAAACGTTAAAAATTCTCGTACTCATGAACTACAAGCGATTTTTGAAGGGATTTCCGTTACCTTTGAAGATACCATTCCACTACCCGATGGTCTTCATACTTTTATCATCACTAAGTTTCCGCTTATGGATGACCGTGACAGCCCCTATGCGATCGCAGGAATTTATGTTGATATTAGCGATCGCAAACAAGCAGAAATAGCTCTTGCAGAAGTAGAATCTAGTCTAAGGATTGCAAATCAAGAACTGCAAACATTGGTTAATCTTGATGGGTTAACCAAAATCGCTAATCGTCGTTGTTTTGATGAAAGAGTTATTTATGAATGGCAAAGACTCTATCGTGAGCGTCAACCATTGTCTTTGCTGATGTTTGATGTTGATTATTTCAAACGCTATAACGATTATTATGGTCACCAATTAGGCGATCAGGCGCTGCTGCTAATTGCTCAAGCCGTAGACCAGTTGGTTTGTCGTCCTGCTGATTTGGTGGCTCGTTATGGTGGCGAAGAGTTTATTGTGATTTTGCCAAATACTAATCTAGAAGGTGCGATCGCAGTTGCCAAAAATCTACATAAAGCAATCTCAGATTTACAAATTCCGCATCAAGATTCAGAGGTGAGTGATATCGTTACAGTCAGTATGGGACTAGCTTCTGATATTCCCATGCTTGATCGATCGCCTTATGTATTAATCAATCAAGCCGATCAAGCGCTCTATTATGCAAAGCAACAAGGACGCAATCGGTCGGTGATATTTGCCGATTAGCCATATCTCCCAAATAATGCCAAAATAGTACTGGTTTCCAACTACATTAATGATTATTGACCGCAACCACTCTCGTTCACGTAGTATACCGCTGCAATGGCTGATCTTGTTGGCGTTCGTAGTCCAGATTTTTGGCGCAGTTGGGCTGGTTGCCTATTTATCTTATCGAAGTGGGGAAGAGTCGGCGAATAAACTTGCCCTGAGACTCAAGACAGAAATAAGTACCCGCTTTACCGAAAAGACGACAACTTATCTACAAGCCCTTGACCAAGTTAATAAAAATAACATCATTGAAGAAATAAGTGGTTTTCTACGCACCATTGATATTCAGGCTGGGACAGTCTTTATTATGGAGCGCGATCAGACCTTGGTGGCAACTTCATCGTTGACTCAAAATCCAAACCAGCCTTCGCAAAATACGAAGGATCAGAAATTACTAAAGGCTATTGATAGCCCAAATCTTCAGATTAGTGGTGCGGCGAAATACTTACGCGATCGCAATGGCAACTTAGCAAATATTCGTCAAGCAGAGCAATTTGAATTTGAGATCAATGGCGATCGGCGGAGCGTTCAAGTAACACCGATCAGCGATCGCAATGGCTTGGATTGGCTAATTGTCGTTGTGATACCTGAGTCGGACTTCATGGCAGATATCCAAGCCAACAGAGTCTGGACAATTCTGTTCTGTGGCATAACTTTACTGGTTGCAACAGGGGTTAGCATCATCACAACCCGTTGGATTGTTGCGCCGATTTTGCGAATTAGTCGAGCTAGCAAGGCGATCGTCAGTGGAGAATGGCAAGAGCCTTTAGTAGAGAATAATGCGATCGCGGAAATTAATGCTCTATCCATTTCGTTTAATCAGATGGCTGGGCAATTGCGACAATCTCTAGACCAAAAGTCGGCAGAAATAAAGCTTTCAACAAATAAACTCAATGACATCTTAAATAGTACTACAGCATCAATTGCACGATTACTTGTCAAAGCTGACGGCAGTTTTGAAGTTGACTATATTTCTGATGGATGCGAAGCTGTC
>JAYUSC010000636.1:0-2763 GCA_043755885.1 Pseudanabaena sp.
AATAAAGCTGTGGGCGCATTGGTCAAAGCCAAATCTGATGATGACGGCAAAATTTCTAAACTCTCGGTTCTCAACTTCTTTAAAATGGGTAAAACCGAACCTTGGATCGAAGTCTTCCAAGAGAATGGTTATCCAAATATCAACAAAGACGAAATCAAGCCTCTATTTGAGTTTCTAGAGTTCTGCCTCAAACAAATTGTTGCCGACAACGAGCTTGGCGGTCTAATTCGCGCCCTCGAAGGTGACTATATCTTGCCTAGCCCTGGTGGAGACCCGATCCGCAACCCTGCGGTACTGCCCACTGGCAAGAATATGCACGCCCTCGACCCCAACTCGATCCCCACCAGTGCCGCAGTCCAAGCCGCTAAAACCGTAGTCGATCGCCTCTTAGAGCGTCAGCGTCAAGACAATAACGGAGTCTATCCCGAAACGATCGCCGTTGTCCTCTGGGGAACTGACAACATCAAGACCTACGGCGAATCCCTCGCTCAAGTTCTCTGCATGATCGGCGTAAAGCCCATGCCCGATGCCCTCGGTCGCATCAATCGTTTAGAACTAACACCTCTCGCAGAACTTGGCAGACCTCGCGTCGATGTCGTTGTCAACTGCTCTGGCGTATTCCGTGACCTCTTCGTTAATCAAATGGACTTAATTGATCGCGCCGTGCGGATGGCAGCCGAAGCCGATGAGCCTTTGGAAATGAACTTTGTGCGTAAACATGCGATCGCCCAAGCAGAGGAATTTGGCTTAACCATCAACCAAGCCGCCACTCGCGTCTTCAGCAACTCATCAGGCTCCTATTCCTCCAACGTTAACCTTGCTGTCGAAAACAGCACATGGGAAAACGAAGAAGAATTGCAACAGATGTACCTATCCCGCAAGTCCTTCGCCTTTGGCGGCAATGTCAGCAACACCCAACAGCGTCAGCTTTACGAAGCCTCGCTCAAAACAGTTGACATGACCTTCCAAAACCTCGATTCCTCAGAAATCAGTCTCACCGATGTATCCCACTACTTCGACTCTGATCCCACTAAGCTCGTTGGCAGTCTTCGTAAAGATGGCAAAAAACCCGCCTCTTTTGTTGCTGACACCACGACAGCCAATGCTCAAGTTCGCACCCTGACTGAGACAGTCCGCCTCGATACCCGCACCAAGATTCTCAATCCCAAGTGGTATGAGGGAATGCTCAAGAGTGGTTACGAAGGTGTGCGCGAAATCTCCAAGCGCCTTGTGAACACGATGGGCTGGTCGGCAACGGCTGGAGCAGTCGATAACTGGGTTTACGAAGATGTCAATGATGTCTATGTAAACGATAAAGAGATGTGCGATCGGCTCAAAAATCTCAATCCCAACTCGTTCCGTAAGATTGTTGGTACTCTTCTAGAAGTCAATGGTCGCGGCTATTGGGAAACCAGTGAAGAGAATTTGGATAGATTGCGTGAGCTATATCAAGAACTCGAAGACCGTATTGAAGGTGTAGAGTAAAAATTAAAAAAAGGCGGCGCAATGCGCCGCCTTTTTTGTATGAAATTTCCAATCATTAAGAGCTACCATGCCAGAAGTTACCAGATTTTACGGTATTACGATCAAAGTATTCTTTGGTGATCATCCACCGCCACATTTTCATGCTATTTACGGCGAGTTCAACGCTTTGATTAGCATAGAATCCTTGGAAATTATTGAGGGAGATTTGCCTAGTCGGGCTGAAAAGTTAGTATTAGAATGGGCTAGGCTGTATCAAGGTGAGTTGCTGAGTATGTGGAATACTCAAGATTTTTGTAAGCTGCCGCCCTTGAAATAGATAATATATTCCCCATGAGACCACCAAAAATTATTTCTGCTCAAGTTTTAAGCGATCGCACTTTATTGATTGAGTTTAGCGACAGTGAGGTTAAGCAATACGATATCTCTAATTTGCTAGATAAACCAATGTTTACCCCGTTGAAAAATCCTAGCTTTTTTAAGAGTTTTAGGATTGAGCCTGGGGGGTATGGGTTGGTTTGGAATGAGGATATTGATATTAGCGAGTATGAATTCTGGAAAAATGGAGTTAGTCTTAAAGATTATGAAAATATTAGGTCAGATGATCGCTGTGTCATTGTAAAATCGTAGGAGCGAAATAGCCAATATGAGGATATTCTCATGACAATTCGTGAACTTGTTATTGAAATGAAGTTACTAGAGCGCCGTTTGACACTCTATGAGGAAAAATATGGGGTGTTAAGCGAGGATGTTTGTACGGCGCTGATGTCGGGTAGTTTGGCTGAATATGATGAAACTCGTACAGATTTTAGTCGATGGAAGGGGATTTATGAGACATGGCGGCGGCGGAAGCAGTCATATACAGAAACGTTTATGCTTTTTCCATTTCAGCAAGTGCTTTTTGGAGGCTAAGGGGTTTTTCATCCTTGACTTCTAGCATAGCAAGGACAAGCCCTAAATCCTCAACTGACAACCTGCCTCTAACTGGCTCAAATTCATCTTCTAATAGCCGTAGCTGAGCTTCTTCATAGTTTTTACTAGTTTGCACAACTCGATAGTTTTCGACAGGATCGCAAATATGACAGATACCCATGCGATCGCCCATAAGCATCAATAAGTAAGGCGGTGATTGCATGGGATCGATCCACACCTCAACAAATTGCCAGTCATCCCTGACTGGGTTTGGTGCGGGGGATAACGTGATATCGTCCATAGTTTCGGATATTTTTTATTACCAAGTATAGGCGATCGCCATCTTCGAGTATCAGTTTTTCGTGCATG
>JAYUSC010000637.1:0-16051 GCA_043755885.1 Pseudanabaena sp.
ACCAGCCGCGAAAAACCCCATGATGTCTTGGCTCCCGATAGTAGCGATCGCATGGTACGTTCTTTGCAATTGGCTGGCTTAAAAGAAGAAGCACGTCAGATGTTTCAACCAGAACTTGCGATCGCCCCAGCAACTCGGAAATTGATTGACTTCTATTGTGGCAATCCCCTCGCGCTGACCGTGGTATCACGTTCGATTCACAGCATGTTCGATGGCGATATTCAAGAGTTTCTCGATCAAGAAGCGAATGTGTTCGGTGATATTCGTTATCTGCTCGATCAACAATATAGTCGTCTTTCCGAACGTGAGCAGCAAGTGATGTATTGGCTAGCGATCGAGCGTGAACCAATCACCACCGACAATCTGCGTCAAGACATCGTGCCAATGATTTCCAAATCGCAAATTCTGGAATCAGTGATTTCTCTGCGCTGGCGATCGCTGATTGAGAAGAATGCCAACAGCTTCACGCAGCAGCCTGTAGTTATGGAATATATGACCGATCGCTTAGTCGATATGGCTTATAACGCCGCCATCGAGCGCAGTCCCGAATTCCTGATGAGCTATGCTCTCGTCCAACATCGCGCCGAAGACTACATTCGCGAAACCCAGATTCGCCACATTTTGCAACCGCTAACCAATCGCCTCTTGGCACATTACGGCAGTGTTGATACTTTGCACCGCGAATTGCAGAGCTTGCTGGAGACTTTGCGCGATCGGCAAACTGCGATCGGCTATGCCCAAGGCAATATCATGAATCTATTACGAGCGTCTCAGACCGACCTCACCAAGAGCTTCTGCCGTTTCCCTGAGCGCGTAACCGAGCATTCTGATCTACAGATTTTAGAGCGCTTGCTAGAGAGCGATCGCGCTGGTGGACTTGCGACATGGGATCATCGGATTCCTTGGGCAAATAATCCTCTCGCGCAACAAACTTCCGAATCAAAAACCCAAATCCGCAGCAAAAATCTCTATTACCAATGGGCTGAAGGTTCGCTCGAACAGTTGCAACAGGAACTGAAGCAACAACCCAAACTCCGCAAGCAATATCACGCTTGGCTGAACGAGACTGAATTTGCGGCGATCGATGCTGATTTTGAAGCTGTAAAAATCACAGATAGCCTCAATCAACCCGTTGATGCAAGATTGGTCTTTATCAATGAGGTGAAGATTGTCGAGCCACCTGTGGGATTGGCAAGACCAAGCGATCGCCGCGCTCAGGCAAGAAAAAACAAGCAAGATTTGCGAGCCAATCGTGCGAAAAAGCTTGGTTAAATAGGAAAGCCCTCACCCCCCAGCCCCCTCTCCTGCGGGAGAGGGGGCTGGGGGGTGAGGGCAGATCTTCCCTCTGCGTAACATCAGCAAATAAAAAAGCTTCCCTTTGGGAAGCTTTTTTATCTATTTAACCTCTGCAAGCAAATTTGCAAGACGGGGATATTTGGATACCAAATTGAAGGTTTCGGGAGAGACGATATCATAGGTGAAATGGCGTTGGGATATACAAAAGCGATCCCATGCGGCGACTTCGATGCGGAATAATTTGATGATGGTATCGATCAGGAATGGATTTAATGTAAATTGCCAACCAACCTTTAAATTCAAATATTCAGCGAATTGAGCGATTAAATCCTCAGCAGTTAATTTCTGCATCCCTAAGACTAGACGCGCAGGAGACTGTGGAACTGTAGGCGAAGTAAGTAGATGCGTAACCACTTGAGCAATATCGATCGCATGGACAAAATGGAAGCTACTTTCAGCCTTTAAGAACCTCGCATAGGGGACATATTTGAGAATATCCTTGAGTCCCTTAGAAAGATGCGAATAAGGCTTGTCATCAGCACCACCAAAAACGAGGGTCGGGAAAACAGTAATTAAGCGATCGCAAATTATCGAATTTTCTACAGCTTCAAGACAGGCATGTTTTGAGGCAATGTATGGCGTGCCAATTTGTCCTGCTTCAGGAATAATCTGATTATGTGAATCGAGAATGCTAGCTGTGGAGAAATAAATGGCGCGTTCGCATACCTGCGGGTCGAGCATCGAGAATAGCTCAATGGTTTTATCGCGGTTAACCACAAAAGCCTCTTCTCCACCCCATGCGGCGGCGGTACTGACCACAAACTCCATCGTGCGAAGCAACTCCTTGTGATTGCCAATATTCTGCATCGAGTCTTCGACAACATGCACATTGGGGCGATCGCTAAGGTTGATTTGTAATTTTTTGCGATCGCGCACCAGCAGATATAGCTCGTAATCAGTTTTGGCTAAAAGCATCTCGATCAAATAATGACCGACACAACCACTCGCACCCGTAATAAAGACTTTTTTCGGCATTGTATATTATATAAAGACCAGTGCTTGTCCAATAATTCTACGCTTTCTGGGATAAATGGCAAAGATGCTAATTGGTATGAAATCTGCGATCGTGTTATTTTTTATGCGATCGTACTTAACTTAATACTCGGATCTCCGACTTTTTGTTTGCGATCGCAAAGCACTTCTATCAATCACAAAAAAGTCGGGGATCTAGGCGTTTACGAGTTCCTTAAGTGCTAAGATTTAGAAGAAAACTTAGAGGTTTTCAAAATGAGCGAAACTATATTTAGCAAAATTATTAGGCGAGAAATTCCTGCCAACATTCTCTATGAAGATGATCTCGCACTTGCGTTCCGTGATGTCAATCCTCAAGCCCCTGTCCATTTTCTAGTCATTCCCAAACAGCCGATTGTTAAGCTTTCAGAGGCAACGGTTGACGATCAATCATTGCTAGGACATCTATTACTTGTGGCAAGTAAAGTCGCGGTCCAAGAAGGCTTAACTGCTTTTCGGCTAGTTACCAATAACGGTGCTGAGGCAGGGCAAAGCGTTTTCCATTTACATATTCATGTTTTAGGCGATCGCGCCTTTACTTGGCCCCCAGGGTAAGGCAAAAGGCGGTGCAAAGCACCGCCTTTTGCCTTTTGAGATTTGATCTGTCGCTAATTATGAAATTCGCAATACAGGTTTGCCCGTACTGATAACTTCTTCGACAATATCAGCCGCAAGCTCTACGCCACCAGCTTTTTGCATTGCTACTTGCATCTTTTTGGCGTTATCTGCATATTTGGATTGCGTTAACACTGTCTGCACAGCATTTCGCAATTTCGGAACGCTTAATTTTTTGACAGGAATAACCACACCTGTCTCTGTCCATGCAATTCGCGTTGCTACACCTGGCTGATCATTTGCGATCGGAATCGCCACCATCGGTACACCACAACTCAATGATTCTAAGGTTGTATTCAGCCCTGCGTGGGTGATGGTGAGTTGTGCTTTTTGGAGGATTTCTAGCTGTGGCGCATATTTAACGACAATTGGATTGCCAGCAAATGCAGGTAAACTGTCAGGCTCAGCCGACCCACCCAACGAAATAATTAGTTGAACATCCAAATCTTGACAAGCTTCTGCAATTTGGTTGAAAATGCCAAGCAATCGATTTTGAATAGTTCCCATTGATGCATAGATTAAGGGCTTCCCATTCAGTTTCTCATAAGGGAAATCGACATTCGCCCGACTCAATGGATTGTGAAAAGCTCCCGTAAAATGAAAGCAATCTGGTAACTGCTGACGAGGAAATTCAAATTGGCTGGGTTGCCGACAAATTTGAGCAAGGTGTGAATATGCATCACTGGAACGCTTAAAAGGCTTCAGATCCCAAGATTGACGTATGGAGTTAACTGTTTCGATAATTGGCTTAATCAAGCGATCAAGCAACTTATATCCAAGTTTGTTGCGAAACTTCGCCCAAGGTGTAGTCGAATAAGTCCAACCGAAGTTAAATGGAGGGATGGATTCCTCACGGTTTAACATTAAAGAGCTGGTAACAGTGATAAAAGGAATGCCCAAATATTCCGCAATACTAGAAGCGCCAAAAGATGCTTGATCAATTAGCAGCAAGTCAACTTTAGCCTCACGCACTGCTTCTAGCCCCTCTTTCATCATTGTGATCGCACTTTGACGAAACAACTCAATTGAATATTTTAGGGCCGCTAATCCACTTAGCTCCCCCATTTTTACGAGGGAGTCTGGGGTAAAGCCCAGAGGTCGAGATTTTTCGGCATAAGCTCTAAAATTTAATTCTGCGACTTCAGATTTTTCTTTTGCATCTAGAACTCCAATTAGAGTTACTTGATGACCTCTTTGTTTTAGTTCGTAACCAAGAGGAATCAGGGTATTGAGATGCCCTGTCGCAGGGACACAGATGAGACCAATGTGAGCCATATTTTTATTTGATAAATTTTGCGTCAAGGGGAGGGCGATCGCCCTTAGAACTTTTAGATTTCAGGTTAGGGCGATTGCCATAGGGCAAGGTGTCAGGATCATCATCTTCGTACTCTTCGTCATCATCATCTTCGTACTCCTCATCCTCATCGTCAACAAATTCTTCCTTAGGCGGGAATTTTTCAGCTTTGCCCTGTTCTTTCGGAGCTTTACCAGCCCCAGATGCAATTACCGCTCGACGAATTAATAGATTTTGTTGCCAAGAAGCGATCGCATTAATCAGAAATGCTAGCATCCCACCGCCCACAAAAGCGACCAACATCGCCACGCTCAAGGGAATCTCGACCGTCTTTTGACCTAAAAAGAAAATCTGCACCGCAGGTTGTAGATTTTGGACAAAGATAGCAGCTAATAAGGTGATCGCAAGTCCTAGACTCACAAGCTGTGCGATCGCGATCGCACTCGATGATTTCTTGTTAGCAGCATTTGCAGTTTGTGAAAAACGCGATCGCGTCATAGCTCTAAATCTCCTGCAGCAATATTTGAGGGCATTCTACCCTGCCAACGTTGGATTAAATCTGCATCAATATCTAGTTGATCCAGCGCTCTGGCAATTACAAAGTCTACCAAATCTTCAATCGTTTGCGGATTGTGATACCAAGCAGGAATTGCTGGCACGATTCTTGCTCCTGCCTCGGCTAAAGTCGTGAGATTTCGCAAATGGATCAAACTTAAGGGGGTTTCACGCGGCACGATTACCAATCTTCGACCCTCTTTAAGATGCACGTCAGCAGCGCGTTCCAATAGATCAGAACTCAATCCGTGAGCAATTTTAGCCACCGTCGCCATGCTACAAGGAATCACCAACATTCCCAATGTCCGAAATGAGCCACTAGCAATCGTTGCACCCACATCCGCCCATTGATGACAAATTAACTTGCCATCGTTAGCCTCACTGCGATCGCGCCAAAACTGTTCTTGCGATCGCAAATTACTCGGCATCACAATATCATTTTCCGATTGCCAAACCATCATCGCCGCTTTAGAAGCCACCAGATCGACGTTGTAATGATTATTTAATAAAAATTTGAGCGATCGCACAGCATAAATCATGCCTGATGCCCCAGAAACCCCTAATACAATCGCTTTTTTATTTTGCATTCAATATCTATAAATTCAGCTTTTAACTCAGCACAGTATAACTTCAAACCCAAAGATGAGAGACAGCGCTTCGCGCTGTCTCTCATCTTTGGGTTTGAAGAAGGGCTAAAGCTATAGCTCAATCAAATCGCTGTTTGTTAAGCTTAAAAGTTATATAGCGTTGCTCATGCTGATGAGTTACAGGCAAGGGGCTTAAGCCCCTTGTTCAGCCAGCTTAGATAAAACCATGTGTACCTCACTAGACTGAGAACCGCTATAGCAATCCTTGCCGAAAATAACGCAAAACAACTCTGCCAGCAATATATATAAAGGCGTTAATTGGACAATCACACGCACAATTTGCTTGCCTTTCTATCAACAATCAGCTTCAAGTAAAGCGCTAACTTTATCCACTAGCTCCGATGTCGAGAAACCCTTAGTCAGATAATCAGTTGCGCCGAGACGCGATGTCTCGCGTGACCATTCTTCGGCAAGACGAGATGAAATCACAAGGATTGGCATCTTAAATCCTGCTTGGCGACAGCGATCGATCAACGTGAATCCATCCATACGCGGCATTTCAATATCGGTAATTAATAATGCTGGTTGACTATGCCGTTGCAGCCATTCCCAAGCATCCATACCATCTTCGCAAGTTGTAACTTCATATCCCTGCGGTGATAAGCTGCTCTCAATTCTCCGCCGCATCAGAGCCGCATCATCGACTACTAAAATCTGGCGATCGCTAGATAGTTCAAGGAAAGAAGCATTTGATTGAGAACTAGAAATTGTGAGGCGTTCAGTATCTGATGAGAAGAAAACCTCCGCAAAGGAAAGTGCGTCAATTACAGGAATAAGTTTTCCGTCAGGCATTAAACTCATTCCGATTAAGCCAATCGGCGCAACCAGCGGCGCGGGAATCGGATTGACGAGCAAATCACTCTGACCAATCAAGGTATCAGCGATCAACCAAATACCGCGATCGCGATCTGATTGTTGTGTCCTCACAGCGATCGCTGATGGCAGGATCGTTCTAGTTTCAGTTTGTCCTTGCCAATATTGATAAAGATCGATCGCAGGCACTTTGCCTCGCTCTTCTTGGACTTCAATTGTGTAGTCAGAGCGCTCTGTCTTTTGCCAGAGTAGCCCCTCCACTAAGGTGGTGGTGTGAATTTCGGAAGTGGGAATCGCAAAAGTGCGATCGCCAGCCTGTAAGAGCATACAACGGACAAACAAGTGCGGTACAGGAATTTGAATTGAAAAAGCTGTACCTTTGCCAATTTGGGAGACAAGGCTGAGCTTGCCATTCATCAGGGCAACTTGGCTTGCCACCACATCCATCCCCACGCCACGACCTGAAATGTCGCTAACGACTGTAGTAGAAGTGAATCCCGATTGACATATTACGTTCAGAAGTCGCTCAGAAGTACTGGTATCAGTAAGTGGCAGTCCTTTGGATTTGGCGATTTGACTAATGCGATCGGGATCAATTCCCTGACCATCATCGCGAATGCTGAGGTCAAACATACTACCGCGACGTTTTAGAGACAGCTCGATTTTTCCCTGTAGAGATTTGCCCGACTTCTCTCGATTTGATGGATCTTCAATCCCATGATCATAGGAATTACGTAACAAATGCAATACAACAGGTTCCAAACTGCGAAGTGTACCTGCATCAAGTTCCAATTGTTCACCAATAATCGTGAACTTGACAACTTTACCAACGCGCGTCATTAAATCCCGCAAAATTCCTCTCGATCTAAAAGCTAGGGTTGCGAATGGAACTAGGCGACTTTCTTCGATGGTTTGTTGGAGGTTGCGTAAGCTGCGATCAAGGATTTGGATGCTATCAGCAGTTCGCCTTGCCGATTCACCTGTTTCTGAGCCTAACTCAATCAAACGGAGACTGATTTCTAATAAACGGTTGATCGCTGTATATCCTTGACGATAACGCTCAACTTTCAGTCCATCCTGTTCTCCAGAAGCGTCTAATAATGCATAATCATCTTGAACTTCGCGCAGTTGGGTAATGTACTGCACACTGTTTTGAGCAAGCGAGACTAACGGCATTAAGTTCGCATAAACAGATTGATAAAATCCCTGCGTGGCGCGAGTTGCCATTAAGGTCTCAACTAGATATTGGGATGATCGCTCTAAGCGATCGAGTGGCACAGGAATTTGAATATCGGCGGTGGGAGAAACTGGAGAGTTCGTGAAAGATGCAACCTCATTTCCACTAATTAATCCAGATTCTATATTTAAAGGTGAGACAATTGATTCTTGCTCAATCTCAAAAATTCCACCCTGACGAGCGCTTTCTTTGACCTTTTGCAGAAATGGCATCCATTCTGTATGCCATAACTCACAATCTAGGCGATCGCAAAACTCACGCCCTTTTTGCAAAAAATCATGCCAAGTTGTCGCCAAATTAATTTCTGTCCCAATTTCTTGTAACTGGGCTATGGTTTGCTGTGCGATCTCAGCAGCCTCGGCTGGAACTTCACCTGTGAGAGGTAAATCTTCGATCGCCATTTCCAGATCAAGAATTACCAAATCAAAACCTTGATCAGCAAATTCTTGCTGAACTTGGCGCATTTCGTTCCATTCTGGCAAATACTCAGCTTGAATGCGATCGCGCAGAGTTTGAATATACTTCACCGCTGCATCAGGATCGCTCTGTTCGCCCATTTGGACTGAGCCAATCAACAACTCGCCAGCTTCGAGCAAAGCCTTTGCCAATTCCCCATCAGTTAAAGGCGGTGCAGTATCAAGGTATCGAAGATCAGAAAGGACATCTTCTAATATAGTCGAGACTTGAAGTACAGCTTGAAATCCTACGGTTACAGATCCCCCTTTAATCGTATGCACACAACGATATAGCTGCTGAATGTCTTCGCGCCAATTGGCTCCATTTAGCTGATGGACAGTATCCACATATAATTGCAAATATTTCTGAGTATCTAATTCAAATAGAATACTCAGCTCTTCTTGCAATTGTAAATCATCAAATTCAGAATTCGGCATTATTTCGCTATTCGCCAGCAACTTGTGATAAGAATGATTGTCGCTTGAACATCAGCTCAGTACCTGAAATCCTTCAATTTCAATCGATTCCATCTCGTCAATTTCCATACTCTCTGTTTTCAAGATTGGCGGCAATCTGAAGAAATTCACTCTTTCTAGTAATTGACGAGCTAGCATTCCCATCTTGCCCGATTGAGCACGAGTAAACTGAGCCTGAGAAGCGGAACGTTCGGCGATTACTTCAATATCTTGAATTGAGGCTAAGCTAAATTTAACAGCTTCAGCGATCGATTGCGAAGAATCAGTGACTGCCACGCCAATTTCAGACAACTCCTCGGTCACAGTTGCGATATTGGTAAATGATTGCTCGGAACTATTGACACTGTTGGTAAAGTCCGACACAAGACTATTCACATCGCGCACGTCTTGATCAATACCCGACACCACCACATCCACAAATCCCGTCCGTTGCTGCAAAGCTACTAGCCCTTGATTAGTTTGGGTTGCCAAGTTATTTACTTGCGAGGCGATCGCCTCAAATTCCCTTGCGACAGAAGCAAATTGTTCAGGATCTCGTTGTTCTAAAGCGCGCACCGCGATCATCGAGGCATTGGTTGCTAAAACTTGAGTTAAAGAAGCAAGACGTTTTTGATCTAATACAAATTGTTTGGCAAGAGCCACAAATTCGCCCAGATTCTTAATCCTTTGGACCATTTGTCCGGTTGCAGCTTGCAGAGAATTAATTGAAGCGGTCAGATAAATAATTTGCTCTTCCCCTTGTCGTACCGCCGATCGCACTCTCTGTACGGCTCTATTGGCGGCGATCGCCCGTTGTGCCGAATCTTGAGCCAATTGGTTGACATCCTCAATGCCTAAACGGGCTTGCACCACCAAAGATTCCTGTTTCTCCGCGTTCTGAGATACTGCGATCGCTAATTTCTCAAGGCGATCGGTACGCAGAGTTACTTGTTGTGCGGTCTGCAATACGGCGGCAAGTACTTCGGCTAGCTGCTCTGACAGACGATTGAGCGTATCTGCGATCAAACCTGTCGCATGAGGACTGACTTCGGCTTTAGCTGTGAGATCCCCCATCTCTAGCTCCGAAACCACATCCAGCAAATGTGAAATCTCATCTTGGAAAATATCATTTTGAGCTTCGGCTTCGATCTGGGCTGTAGATTGTTCTTGCTTGTTTTGAGCAAGGTTAAAATTCATCAGATTAAAAACATCAGCTAACTTACCAATTTCATCCTGTGCGCCAAGCTCTACAGGGGTCTCAAAATTTCCTGTGGCATATTGTTTCGCGATCGCTTCTAGCCCCTGAATTCTTTTGCTAAGGGTATTCCCAATAAATAAACCAAGTAAAGAACTAAGCACAATCAAAATAGTCCCTGAGCCAAACACAAATAATGTGGCATCGGATAATTGCCTTTGCGCTTCTTGGTTAACAATTGCCGAAAGATGGCTGGTTAGATACAAAGATGCGATCGCAAAGCCAACTAACGATAAAAAGCTAGTTGAACCGATTGCAAAGAGGATTTTGGCGCTAATCGGTAAATTATTTAACCAACTGCTCTTGTTTGAAGCTTGTCTGGATATAGGAGCCACAGCAACGGCAGCCTTCCTCTTTCTTTTTGCATTCGCTTTTTTGCTTGAAAAGGGAGGTTTATTCGCCATATATAAACATATTCAACAGTTTAGAGATTTCAAAAATCGGATAATTTGCGGTTTGCCGATCAGTAACCCGTAAATTAGCTTGTTTTTGAAGATGTTAATAACATACAGCTTCCTGTTGTGACTCTTAAGTGCGCTTCGCCACAATGTCCAAAATAATGTTGCTTAGATCTGAAAAGTAAATGTCAGGATTCGCCATACACAAATTCCTGTATTCTTGACTACTACTGACTTTTTAATTTAATCAACTTACTAAATCAAGCGATCGCCATGCAAGCGTATGTACTGGGACTAGGACAGTCTGGAATTTCTGCGGCAAAATTGCTAAAAGCTGATGGCTGGCAAGTCACAGTCAGTGATAGTAGTGCTAGTCCTAGCTTAGAGCAACGTCAGCAAGCTTTAGAGTCCGAAGGAATTGCGGTGGAGCTTGGGGGATTTCCTGACTTTGCCAAATTAATTGGCGCAGGGCAAAGCGTAGATCTCGTAGTAGTTAGTCCAGGTGTCCCTTGGGATCTCCAAGAAGTTACACAGGCGCGATCGCTTAGGCTTGATACGATCGGCGAGATCGAACTTGCATGGCGCTATCTTAAACAGATTCCTTGGGTAGGCATTACAGGCACTAACGGCAAAACTACGGTCACATCGCTGACGACGGCAATTTTTCAGGCGGCGGGGCTGAAGGCGATCGCCTGTGGCAATATTGGCTTGCCTGCTTGTGAGATTGCTTTACAGGTACTACAGCAAAAACTTCAGCCAGACTGGATTATTGCCGAACTGAGCAGCTATCAGATTGAATCAATCCAAACCGTAAAGCCGCAGATTGGCATCTGGACGACGCTTACGCCCGATCATCTCAACCGCCACTATACCCTTGAGGCTTATCGAGACATTAAGGCAAGTTTGATCGATCGCTCAGCTCAGATCATCCTCAATGGTAATGATCCGTACTTAGAGAATTTTGGTGCAGCGATGTGGCCGAAAGCGATCTGGACAGGGCTTGATCAGCAGGTAGTCGAGGCGATCGCAGATGGCGCTTGTATTGTTGATAGTTGGGTGAAGTTTCGTGGTGAGTCTATTTTCCCGATCTCTCACTGGACACTTTTGGGCAAGCACAATCGCCAAAATTTATTGATGGCGGTGGCGGCGGCAAAACTAGCAGGGATTGACTCTGAGCATATTGATCTGGCGATCTCCAATTTTCAAAGTGTCCCACATCGGCTGGAACATATTTGTTTTTATGAAGGCATTGCCTTTATCAATGACAGCAAAGCCACAAATTATGACGCTGCCGAAGTGGGATTAAAAGCCGTAAAACCACCTGTGATCTTGATTGCGGGAGGGCAGCCGAAGCAAGGTGATGCGAGTGCATGGCTAGAGCAAATTCATCAAAGTGCGATCGCAGTATTATTAATTGGCGAAGCTGCGCCCTTATTTGCAGAAATGCTCAACGATGCAGGGTTTAAAAACTATCAAATCGTAGAAACTCTTGAAAATGCAGTCACACAAGCCGCTCATATGGCCCATAGCCGCGCCCACAATCACCCTAGCCAGCCTTTGCCAACTGTGCTATTCTCGCCTGCATGTGCGAGCTTTGACCAGTTTGCTAACTTCGAGCAACGTGGCGATCGCTTCCGTCAACTTTGCCGAGAGCTTTGTCAAGAATCTCGCTAAGAATTTCGCCAAAATATAGTCATGACCCCATCGCTTTTGCCTAGAGATCCTGCCACTATTAATCTATTCAAGCGTCGAACAGTGCTGATCTGGATGATTCTGGCTCTGTCGATGATTGGTTTAATTGTGCGCTTAGTTTATTTACAGGTGGTCACATCGCCTGATTTACTCGATAAGGCGCGGCGGCAGCAAATGTTCACTTTGCGACCATTTATTCCTCGGCGCACGATTACCGATCGCAAAGGTGTAGTTTTAGCCCTAGATCGTCCCGTTTACACATTATTTGCTCATCCGCATCTTTACAAAGAAAAACCTGAAGCGATCGCCGAAAAACTTGCGCCGATCCTGAGACGACCCGCCGATAAATTGCTTAGTGTTCTCACTCGTGACACGACTTCGACTCAGGTGGAATATTGGCTATCGGAGGAAAATGCCGATCGCATTTATAACCTGCGTCTTGATGGTTTAGATCTGATCCAGCAGCGACACCGCCTCTATCCACAACAGGATCTCGCGGCGGAACTACTCGGCTATGTGAATGTCGATCATCGTGGTCAGGCTGGCATCGAACTTAGTCAAGAAAAATTATTAGAGCGCACCGATCAAGCCCCCTCAATTGCCCAAGATGGTAATGGCAGGTTAATTCCTAACCGTATTCCTGCGGGAATGCTGCAAAGCGATCGCACCAGCTTACAGATGACGATTGATTCGCGCATTCAACGCACCGCTCGGCAGATCCTCAAGCAGCAGATGGTCAAGTTCAGCGCCAAGCGTGGTTCGGTGATCGTCATGGATGTCAGAGATGGTGGGTTGCTTACCCTTGTAACTGAGCCAACTTACGATCCAAACCGTTATTACGAGTCCGATGTCAAACTCTTCAAAAATTGGGCTGTTTCCGATCTGTATGAACCAGGGTCAACATTTAAGCCACTCAATGTTGCGATCGCGCTCGAAGCAGGAGCGATTCAGCCCGACACCGTATTTAATGATGAAGGGTTACTGACTATTGGTGGCTGGCCAGTGGCAAACTTTGACTACGAACAAGTCGGTCCGGTGGGTTCTCTCAGCATTAGCCAAATCCTTGAGCGATCGAGCAATGTAGGCATGGTGCATATCATTCAACGCATGAAGCCGTCGGTTTATTACGGTTGGCTAGAGCGGATCGGGCTAGGCGATATGTCAGGTATTGATCTGCCTGCGGAAACCGCCAGTACTCTCAAGCCTCAAGAGCAGTTCCTTGAATATGTGATCGAACCAGCAACGGCGTCTTTTGGACAAGGATTTTCACTCACACCGATTCAGATGGTGCAATTGCAGGGCATTCTCGCCAGTGGGGGTAAGTTGCTCACGCCCCATGTGGTCAAAGGTTTAGTTAATGATGACGGCGAAGAGTATTATCAGCCCAAATTACCAACGCCTCGACAAGTCATTTCAGCGGTCACTGCTCAGCGAGTGGTTGAAATGATGACTAATGTTGTTGAGAAAGGTACGGGTTTACCTGCAAAGATTCCTGGCTATCGGATTGCTGGTAAAACTGGTACTGCTCAAAAGGCTTCAACTACTGGCGGCGGTTATATCAATGCCAAAATCACCAGCTTTGTCGGTATTTTTCCCTCCAAGGAACCACGTTATGTGGTGTTGGCTGTGGTTGATGAACCTGTGGGCGCAGATGCCTTTGGCTCTACTGTTGCGGCTCCGATTGTCAAGACTGTAATCGAGGATATTATTGTCAGCGAAGGGATTCCGCCGAGTCATCCTGAAGAAGTGATCTCTAAGATCCCAATTTTACCTGACCCAACGGCTGTAATTAAAAATGAAAGAGCCTCTCCAAAAGTATTGGACTCTCCAAAAGTATTGGAAGAAAAATTGCGCCAATAAGCATTCCGATTCGCGAAAAAAATATCAAGCAAACTGGCAAGTATCATCATCACTGCTACGAGAGAGCATACTTGGTTGGGTAAAGCCAGTATCTTCCGATGCGGCTTGGGTTCCTTCAGCAGGATGCAGCATTGATTTAGCTTCAAGCTGATCGTATAGAGTCTTGACCACTTGGAGAATGTAACTAGCAGCCTGATCGTAGGCGTTGGGTTCACTTAGCGATCGCGCAATTTGCCAGATCGATTTTTCGGCTTTATCAAATGTAGGATAGGCATAAAAGAATTGCCGTAACAAGCCATCGAGACGATGCGATCGCAATTCATGCCAATTATCGCGATCGGGGTCAAAGGGATAATAGAGTGCTGAAAACAGTAATATTTTCGCTCGCATGGAACTCGTAAATCGCATTAGTTCTAATCGCAAGTCAAATAAATCGATCGCAATTCTTGGATCAAAAGCAATTTTGCTGCGAATTTGATTGTTTAAATAGGGGCTGAGTTGATTGATAATTGGTGCGATCGGTGGGGCGATCGCAGCGGGATTATTCTCGTCATTGCGATCGGGATAAAGAAGTTCTAACTTGGTGAGGAGTAAATTTGCGATCGCAATATATTCCGCAGGTTTGGAAACTCTTTGAACAGCCTCTTGCAGTAAAGCTTGCAGTTGCAGAAAAGTGGGCATAAATGAGACTAGCTCTCTTAATAGCCCTGCCCAATCAATACTGTTTAATTGGCGCAGATCGCTTTCCCAAATATCTTGATAGGTATAAAACAAGAGCTTTTTGAGGCGCATTTGTTGAGCATCTATATCAATATTGTGAGCGACCCATGCATAAATATCAGCGTTTTCATCTAGATAAGGGTCGAGCAGTGATAATTGATCTAGTGGTTCTTCTTCTAAGCTATTTTGAGAAGTATTGAGTGGCGCAATTAGTTGCGCTGAACCAGCATTAATGACTAGATGACTTACTGAATAGGCAAGTGGCTGACTAAATTTTTGAGAATTCGGATTGAATTGAGAAGGACTTATCGGTTCAGCAATGACGGATACTGGGGATTGTTGATAGAATTTGGAAGCTGCATTAAAAACTATTTTGGCAACAATCAAATATTGGCGTTGTTTGTGAACAGCGATAGTTCTGACAGACTTTACCAAGTTCTCTTTGAGAGCTTCAATAGTTGGATATTGTTGATATAAATCTTCGAGTAGTTCCACAAAGCTAAAGTTGTTTAACCGATTGAGATCGTTTTCTAAAATACCAGTACAGACTAGGCACACCAGTTTCTTTGCCCGCACAGGGTCTTCACTCATCTCAAGATCATCTGAGACTGCATCGATCAGCTTTTCCTGAGGACTCTTAATAGACTCGGCAGGCGGATTAGCAATCGGTGGCTCGCCAATATTTAGCGGTTTAAGTTCGCTAAATATAGTCTGCGCTTGAGATTGCATTAGTAGAGGTTGCAGTGCTTCCAATACTTCATTTGCTGATTGATAGCGTTGTCGAAAATCAAAGCGCACCATTTTATCAATCACATCGGCAAGTGTCGGCGTGACTTTAGCGCGATTGCGCCAGCAAAACTCACTGGTAATTGGGTCTTCGGGAATTTGGTTGGGCAATAGTCCTGTTAGAGCTTGGATGGCAATCACCCCGATCGCATAGATATCACTAGCAAACATGGTCTTGCCGCTATACTGCTCGTTGGGCATATAGCCAGGTGAGCCAATCACCAAGCTTGAAGTATGCCCTAACTGACTAATCGGCTGAGTGCTGACTTCTTTGACTGCACCAAAATCAATCAAGACAATTTTTTTGTCACTAGCGCGACGGATCAAATTACTCGGCTTAATATCGCGGTGGATCACCTGTTGGCGATGGACAAAACCGAGAGTGTGTAAAATATCTGTGAGAAAATCAATCGTGTACTGCTCTCCCAAGCATTCACCACGCTTAATTTCTTGAGTTAATACATCGCCTTCGATCAATTCTTGAGCCAGAAAAAATTCTTCGTCTTCTTCAAAGTGAGCCAACAAGCTGGGAATGCATTCATGGCGACCTAAGCGATAAAGTACCTTTGCCTCGTTATCGAATAGTTCGCGGGATATTTTTAAAATGTCTGCTTGTGATGACGCAGGCTTAAGCTGCTTGATCACGCAGGTAGGGCGATCGGGCAGGTAGCCATCTTCAGCAATAAAGGTGTGGCTAAAGCCGCCGCCGCCAAGTTGTTTGACGATTTTATAGCGCCCAGTCAGGGTTTTACCGAGCATAGTCATTTCAGCAAGTACTAACTTGTGTATTTTGGCATTTCCTTAACATCCTAGCAAGTTAATTTTCGTTAGCACGGCTTTGCCGCGCTAACAAAAAATCAAGAAACCCTAGCCCGATATAACAACTTTTCGCCTTGCATAT
>JAYUSC010000638.1:0-2758 GCA_043755885.1 Pseudanabaena sp.
AAATTGAGAAATAGGTGTGAGAAAATGTAAAAGTGGGTATGATTGTCAGGGAAATAGAGACGACAAATTTTGTAAATACCTATTGCAATCCAAAAATTAGAGCATGAAAAAATTACTTCTCCTTACTTTTGCGAGTTCACTCTTATTTTGTGATGTCGCGCGCGCTGCACAACCGCATTCCTACACTGATGTGCAGAACCGTGACACCTTCATCGCCCAAAACCAGAATGTCAATGCATCTGAAGATAAGCTAAAAGCTACTCCTGCGAAAATTGCGATCGCCAAAAAATATGATGCTTTCATGAGAGCTGGATATGCTGCTTATGACAAAAAGGACTATAAAACAGCCTTGTCTAACTTTCAAAGTGCGCTAGATCTTCGTCCCAAAAATGTGTATGCCACAAAAGCGATCCAAAATACTGAAAAACGGCTTGCTGGCAAATAAAAGCGGATTTCGAGAAAGCTTTCAAATTAGAGAAGGTGCTTTGCACCTTCTTTTTTATGCGCCGATCTATACTTCATGCTGTGCAATTTTGGATATAGAGACGCTAGAATGTTAGTAATTGTTATTGTTGAGAAAAACTAATAGATCATGTCTCAGTATCAACGAATCGAGTACTTAATCGGGAAAGATGGCAAAATCGTTGAGCGGGCGATTGATATGACTGGTAGTGAATGCGTCGCGATCACTGCTGAGATTGAGTCAAATTTAGGGAAAGTCGAAACTCGCCAGTTATTACCAAATTATTACGAGACATCTGAACAGAGTCTTGACGATCATGCGATCGCACAAGTTGAGTTCGATCAATAATCCTAAATCGCTGTAGATGCTTGTGCTATCTAGTTCGTACTAACCCGCTTAAAAAGTTAAGATGCTTGCCCTATTTGGGTAAGATTGTGATCAACAAATTAAGAATTCCTAAAGATTTGCTTATGTAGAGATTTGCCATGCTAACTCAAACTCCACTATTGATATCAGAGACGAGCGCAACCTCTAAGCTGCGAAATATTTTTGCGTCCGTCAATGCCATGAGTTGTCCGCATCGGCTAAATTTTCATTTGCATACGATCTATTCTGACGGCAAAATGCAGCCTGTGGACTTAATCCAACAGGCGATCGCATCGCGTCTATCGGATCTGGCGATTACCGATCACCATGCGATCGCAGGTTATTACATCGCCAAGCAATATCTGGATCGCTCTATTGCACAATCCACCGATCCCCATACTTTACCAACGCTCTGGTCGGGGATCGAAGTTAATGCCAGTCTGATTTTTACGGAAGTACATATTCTGGGCTATGGATTTGATCCCGAACATGAGGCAATGCATCCTTATTTGCAGGGTAAAACCACCGCAGGGCTGGACTATCAAGCAATTAGTGTGATTAAGGCGATGCATTTGGCTGGAGGCTTAGCCGTACTTGCCCATCCCGCCCGATATCGGCGATCGCCTGAAGACTTGATCCCCGCCGCCGCCGCCCTCGGTATTGATGCTGTTGAAACCTATTATGGCTACGACAACAGCGATCCATGGAAACCAAGTCCCCGCCAAACCGAAGAAATTCGCCATCTTGCTGAATCTCATGGATTAATGCATACCTGCGGGACAGACTCGCATGGGTTTAAAATTAGTAAAAGACTTTAGACTTTTGGTGTAAAAAAAACTCGCATAGCGAGTTTTTTTTACACCAAATCAAATAGCCGTTTAGAGAAAAAATGACAGAAAAACCAAAAGTAATCGTTGTTGGGGCAGGTTGGGCGGGATTAGGCGCAACTTATCAACTCACCAAACAAGGCTATGACGTGACCTTGCTAGAGGCGGGATCGCAAGCAGGGGGATTGGTCGCAGGATGGAAAACTCAAGAGGGGCGCTTCGTTGAAGCTGGGATTCATGGCTTTTGGTATCCCTACCGTAATATTTTTTCCTTAGTCAAAGAGTTAGAGCTTGATCCATTTACTGCTTGGACGCGATCGGCTCAATATTCGCCCGCAGGCTTAGAAGTCGAGTCACCGATTTTTCAAGACTTGCCGCGCTTGCCTTCGCCGCTTGGCACATTTGCCTATACCCAGTTTAAAAGATTGCCCTTAAGCGATCGCATTTCCGCATTGCCTTTGATGTATGCGATCGTCGATTTTGATAATTCTGACGATGCGTGGAAGCGTTACGACGGCATGACCGCCCGTGAGCTATTTCGTCAATATGGAGTATCAGAAAGGCTATACCGCGAGTCTTTTGAGCCAATGCTGTTAGTGGGACTCTTTGCCCCAGGGGAGCAATGCTCGGCAGCCGCCGCATTAGGAATGCTTTATTATTTCATCTTGGCGCATCAAGCCGATTTTGATGTGGTTTGGTGTCGTGGCACGGTCGGCGAAAAAATCTTTAAGCCTTGGTGCGATCGCATTGTGAATCTTGGCGGCAAAATCCTTACCGATCGCCGTGTTAGTGATGTCCGCGTTGATGATACGGGCAAAGTTACAGGCGTAATTTGTGGTGATGAAAGCTTTGATGCTGATGCGGTGATTTTCTCGGTCGGCATTTCGGGAATGCAGAAGATTGTGACGAATAGCCCTGCTTTACAAAAGCGTCGGGAATTTCGTAACTTGATGAACTTGGGTGCGATCGATGTGTTGGCAGTGCGGTTATGGTTCGATCGCAAAATCAATATTCCCCGCCCATCTAATGCTTGCTTTGGTTTTGATGTAACGACAGGCTGGACATTTTTTGACCTCAATGCGCTCCATGATGAATATGCTGA
>JAYUSC010000639.1:0-6443 GCA_043755885.1 Pseudanabaena sp.
GATCTTGCGCTTGTAAACAACCCTTTAGCAAGGATAGTAAATATGGTAAATGACCATGACTTGCTAAACATAGCCGATCAAGGGTTTCGCAATGATCAAAGCAATCGGTAACTTGTTCTAACCTGAGCTCAGGTGCAGTATTTGGCAACATTCTTGCTAAAACAAGTTGGCGCAGTAAATTTAAACTTTCAGGATGAACAACATCATTGCGATCGCAAAGTTTCAAATTTGGTAATGAGATCGCCACATTACCCTTTAGCGACAATTGCTCACTGAGATTTGCGATCGCTAACAGTGGCAAAGTATAAATAGTGTGACATTGAAACTGACGTAAATATTTACCGCCCTTACCAAACATCAGATCAGCTTGTTCAAGAGATAGCCGATCAAGATTATCGACCAAGATTACTAATCCTTTTTTCCCTGTTTGCTTAACTCGATCAACGGCGATCCCCGTCACTTCTTCGATCGCCACAATCAGCAAGTTTTTCAGCCCTGTTTCTAGATGGTGATGCAACTGACGGCGGCTTTGATCGTTATCTTGGAGGGTTTGCAAAATTCTTTGTAAGCGTTGTCCAGAAGTGGAAATATTAACAGATGGAAGTATCCTCATCCATTTTTCCACTTCTGCGATCGCATTGAGCAAATAGGTGAGGGATATTGAATCTCCTTTACTCTCTAGTTGTTGCAAAATCAGTTTCAGAATTACTAAACCAAGCTCTGCTAAGCCAAAATCATCGATTTGCAGATACTGGTCAACTGCACAATAAATTACCGCAAATCCTCGCTCCTCTAACTCCAATTTTAATCTGAGCAGTTCGGTTGACTTGCCACTGCCAATCTGTCCTGACAGTAATTGATAAGTAGGTTTATTCGGAGATAATGCGATCGCTCTCCGCATTCTCTTTACGACATTTTCGCTCCTTGCCGCTGTCAAATCTATATAGTAATTTGCTTCTTTTTCTAAACAGATCGAAAAGCTAGGATTACAAGCCTGAAGAGATTCTAGATTTGACATAATTTAGTTAAATAAATATTCGATCGCGCAAACTCGACACATCTGCCAACGCGACATTTCACCCGTCAGCGCAGGGCGATCGCAGCGAGGACATTGAGGCATTTGATGGGTTCTTAACTTCATCACATCTTGCCAACGTTGAAATGCTTCATTGGCTGTTTCAGGAGCTTTAGGAGTTTCTAATTTAATTTTAAGATTTTGCTTGATTTTACGATTGGGGGTTACGATCGCAGGCGGTAAATAACTAGGATGATCTTCGGCGACAACCTTCTGCTCCTTTAAGGTTTGTTGTTGAGTCGCCCACTTGGCGGTCGAGAAATGAATATCTGCGATCGCAAAAGTTCCAGTACTACCAAACAGCGCATTCACCTTCGCCAAAATCCTGATGCGTTCAAAGGTCAGCGCCTGTGACCAAACTGCGCTGGATACAGCCACCTGTAAAGCTTTTTGATAGACTCCAATCGGGCAAGTTTGTTTTGCCACCGACTCACCGACAATCTCCGCCCATTTTTCGACAATCAGCAAGTATTGACAGCGCTGCTGCCAACTAGTCCGCGACTGAATGTCATGCAAAATATTTGGTAATCCTGTTAAGGACATGATCGTAAACCAAACATAACTTTGTTTAAGACTAGCATTTTAGCTCGACTTCTCGGAAATGCTGAGACTTTTGCGATCGCAGTAGCTGTAGGGTGAGTTAGCGTCAGCTTAACGTACCCGATCGCAAATGAAGTGAAAACCGTAATATCGCCATATTTCTGTGAACCTGAGTGCAGGGCATAATAAAATTATATTTTCAAGTCAGCGCATTCACAAAGTAACTAATGACCTTACAAACAGACATTGACACTGCCGCCGCTCAGCTCAAAGGCGCGACCCCACAAGAAGTACTCACATGGGCGCTCGGTAACTATGACAAGATCTCGCTCGCTTCTAGTTTTGGAGCCGAAGATGTCACCTTGATCGATATGATCGCCAAAATCAAGCCCGATGCTCATGTATTCACCCTCGATACAGGTCGCTTGAATGCTGAAACCTATGAAGTCATCGCCAAGGTACAGCAAAAATATCCGCAACTGCAATTGCGAATCATGTTTCCCCAATCTGAAGCCGTCGAGCAGATGGTCAGCAACAAGGGCATCAATCTGTTTTATGACAGCGTGGAAAATCGCAAGCAATGCTGCTTCATTCGTAAGGTCGAGCCACTGGGTCGGGCGACTAAAGGTTTGGATGCTTGGATTACAGGTTTGCGCCGCGATCAGACTGCTAACCGTTCTGCGATGGAAACTGTTGAGCTAGATGGCGATCGCAATATTGCTAAGATTAATCCGTTAATCGACTGGTCAAATGAGCAGGTTTGGGAATACATTCACGCCAATGAGGTTCCTTACAATGCTCTCCATGATCAGAACTTCCCTAGTATTGGCTGTGCGCCATGCACCAGAGCCGTCGCCGCAGGCGAAGATCTCCGCGCTGGGCGTTGGTGGTGGGAGATGAGCAATCAAGAATGTGGATTGCATGTCAGCAGCGACGGCAGCTTAGTTCGCGCTAAAGACGCATAAATGATGATCAGGAACCAAATTCCTGTGGCGCGGCAAAGCTGCGCCACAGAAATTTGGTTTCTAAACGTTCGCAAAGCGAGCCTTTATCATGGTTTTTGAAGACTCGCTTTGCGAGCCTCTATGAAGTATTATTTAACGTGAAACATGGCTAATGTAATGCAATATCGCGATTGGTACTTTCGAGGATGGCGATCGCGTTATGGGTTTCGCCGGTCGCAGAACGCTGATCACACTAAGCCGCCAATTCTGTTAATTCATGGATTTGGCGCAGCGATCGATCATTGGCGCGGCAATATTCCAGCTTTAGCTGAAAATCACACGGTTTATGCGATCGACCTATTAGGATTTGGCAATTCTGAAAAACCGCCAACTCGCTATTCTATAAATTTATGGGTAGAGCAAGTTTTTCATTTTTGGCAAAAGTTTATTAAAGTGCCAATGGTGATTATCGGTAACTCGATTGGTTCGCTCGTCGCGGCGATCGCCGCTAGCCATCATCCCGAAATCGCGTCAGGAGTAGTCGTGATCAGCTTGCCTGATATCGCCGCTTTTAATGACATGGTTCCCAAAGCACTGCAACCAATTGAGCGCACAGTCAAAGCGATCGTTTCCGCAGTACTTGTTAAGCCTCTATTCCATTTAATTCGTCAACCCTTCACGATCCGTTTAGTTCTCAAATGGATTGTCTATTGCGATCGCAGTCGAGTTGATGCAGAGTTAGTCGAAATCATCGCTCAACCTGCCCGCGATCGGCAAGCTGCTGAAGCATTTCTCAGACTAAATCGCAGTATTAATCAACCCAATTATTCACCAAGTTTGACTGAAGCCCTTGAGCAGTTACAAGTACCATTACTGATTTTATGGGGAAGTTGCGATCGCCTAATTCCTCCCTCGGAAGGTAAGCGATTGGTGAAATATGCGCCAAATGCCACCTTAATGTATTTGGAAGGAATGGGACATTGCGCCCACGACGAGAACCCTGAGCGAGTCAACTATGAAATTTTAACTTGGCTAGCTTAGTGGTCTGCGATTTAATAACTGATGTTACGCAGAAGACTTCGCGAAGCGGTGCAACCACGGAGGATGGTGACCACCTAAAAAATCCAGATCTCGTAGGAGCTGCACCGCCATTCGTCTAGCTATACACGAGTCATCAGATACTGACCATTGCCATTGTACTCACCATCACAACTTCCAATTGCTGTTCCTAACAACAACAAATAGAATCGCCAAATCCGACGGAACTTGGCATAGTCCATGCCATAGTCAAGAGACTTGACCACTTCTTGAGACTCATCAAATCGCTGCAACCATGCTGCAAAAGTTTTCTGATAGTTCTTTCCATTGATGTACCAACGATCAATAGTTTGTAGATCTCGATTACAATTTGGAACCGCATCATAATTCCAGTAACGACCATGGGGGAAAATATACTTATGGGTAAAGCCCGACGAAATATTGTTGGGAGTACGCACAGTAAAAATGTGAATGAAGACCTTACCATCACTTTTGAGAAAAGATGCTAGCTTTTGGAAAGCATTGGTTAGATTCCCAACATGACAAAAGAATCCAATTGAGATGATTTTGTCGAATTTCTCTGCAAATTGGGCCTCATTGAAATCACCTTCATGGAGAGTGAAACGACCCTTACTGAGGAAGCTCTGGGGATCATTCATCTTGCCCCGCATATACTCACATTGTTCGTGACTGAGATTTAATCCCGTAAACCTCACATTAGGGAACTTGGACATGATGTAATTAGCGACACAGCCCCAGCCACAGCCAAAGTCTAAAATATGGTCACCATCAACGATTGCTAATCTCTCAATCACCTGATCGATCATGTGCATTTGCGATTGCTCAAGATCAATTGCCCCATTTTCCCAAAGCCCCATACTGTACTTGGGATAGATGACATCCCAATCGCCGAGCATAGGATTTAGCATAGCTTGGGGTAAGTCGTACTGGAGCTTCATCAGTTCACGTGAAGACTCAGCCAGATGATCAGATTCGTTTAACACCCATTCGTAGGGAGCCATGAGGCTTGGGAAATGTTTAAACAAAATAGACATGGAGCCGTCCATGATCGCACACAAAACTGAATCTGGTATCTCTAAACCATTAATATAGGCTTCTGCAAAAGCCATTTGCGTCAGATTCAAAGCTCCCGCAATTAACCGCGTTGCTTTGTATGCAAATGGACTTTTTAAGGTTATATCTCCCACAATAGGGACATGCTTGTGAATATCTGAAAATAAACTTGTAGAAGTCATTTTGGTTTCTCTCAGCTTATAGGATTTCTCGAATAAAAAATCAGAAAAAATATTGGTTCAAGAATACTTTGAGACAGAAAATAGTCAAATGTATGTGTTTATGAATTTTTGACTTAAGATCTAGTATAGCTAGCTATTTAATTTTAAACAGTTAAGAATTTATCAGAAAATTGGGTTTAAAAACCCGTGCTTTTAGCACGGCTTTATATTAACATACCGATCTTGTGCTAGAATATGTAGCACAAGATATTAATAACCATGTTAGTTCTCGAAGCAAAACTAAAAGGCAAAATAGAGCAGTACAGTCTCATTGACGAGGCAATCCGTACTGCATTGTTTGTGCGTAACAAGGCTTTGAGGCTATGGATAGATGTAAAAGGTAGCGACAAATATGACCTTAATAAGCATTGTGCTGTCTTAGCTAAAGAGTTTGACTTTGCCAAAAAACTAAACTCAACAGCCAGACAAGCCAGCGCCGAAAGAGCATGGTCGGCAATATCGCGATTCTTTGACAACTGCAAAAAGAAAGTATCAGGCAAAAAAGGATATCCAAAGTTCAAGAAACGTGGTCATTCGGTTGAATATAAACAATCTGGATGGAAGCTATCTGAAGATCGGAAATATCTAACTTTGACTGACGGCTTTAAGATTGGTCGACTCAAATTGGTTGGCAGTCGTGACCTTAATTTCTACCAGATTGAGCAAATTAAACGAGTCAGGCTGGTAAAACGGGCTGACGGTTACTATGCTCAATTCTGTGTTGATGTTGATCGTAGAGAAGAGATGGAGCCAACTCAAACCACAATTGGGTTGGATGTTGGGCTTAACCATTTCTATACAGATTCAAAAGGTGAGGTCGTTGAAAATCCTAGATTTCTTAGAAAGTCAGAACGTCAACTTAAAAAGTTACAGCGCAAAGTTTCTAAGCGTAAAAAAGGTTCAGCTAATCGCCGCAAAGCAATTAAGCGATTAGCAAGGAAGCATTTGCAAGTGGGTAGGCAGCGTAAAGACTTTGCGGTAAAAACTGCAAGGTGCGTAGTTCGGTCTAACGACCTGATTGCCTATGAAGATTTGCAAGTGAGCAATATGGTCAAGAATCATAAATTAGCTAAGTCAATATCTGATGCAAGCTGGTCGATGTTTCGAGACTGGGTTGACTATTTTGGCAAAGTGTTTGGCAAGGTCACAATTGCAGTGCCGCCACAATATACAAGTCAAAACTGCTCAACTTGCGGAACTTTAGTCAAGAAAGCCCTCAGTGAGAGAACTCATCAATGTAGTCATTGCGGTACGGTTTTAGACCGAGACCACAATGCTGCATTGAATATCTTGGCTATTGGGTTAAATAGGGTAGGGCATACCCAAATTTCTACGCCTGTGGAGAGTTCGACCTCTGCCTTGTAGATTTTGATCTACTTGGTAAGTTGTCTCGCTGAATCAGGAATCCTCACGCCTTCAGGCTGAGGAGTGTCAAACTAATAATTTTAGCTACTAAGCGAAAGCCCCGCGCTCTATTCGTTTACAAGAATGAGCGACGGGATGTAAGCGCGTTAATTAAAGGGGTTCGATACCCCTTTAATTAACAATTAT
>JAYUSC010000640.1:0-2756 GCA_043755885.1 Pseudanabaena sp.
TAAATAATTACGTCATACTTGCCTTCCGCGTCACGCTCGCGCAAAAAGCTCAACCCCAGAGCCGCATCCATCCCTGGTAAAATGCCAAGCTCCTGACCATACACCTCTTTAAAGAAAGGCGTTTTTAAGTATTGGTTTTCCAGCCCTTTCATTTTGTCCCAATATCTTTCCAGCAAAACCGTTGACTGCAAATGTACGGCTGCAAAATTTGGGGCAATTAATTTTGGTTCGCTGCTCAACTCTGCGCCAAGTCTCATGCCGAGACTATCACCTGCTTGTTGACCAACATATAAAACTTGTTTGTTTTGGGTTGCCAAGGCACGCGCAACTGCGATCGCGGTTGTGGTTTTGCCAACGCCGCCTTTACCGATAAATGTCAGAATTAGGCTCATTAAATTTTCTTGTTAGGCTTTTGGAATTTGTTTTTTGTGGCGTGGCGAAGCCGCGTCACAAAAAACGCTAGTTCTTTATTTTACTGTTGCTTTTGCACCAGCTTTTTTAGATGAGGGCTGGGGGTGAAATAGGGAGAAGTAGCTGCGGGAATTTCCATTGGCTGATGTGTGCGAGGATGACTTCCCAAACGGGCGCGACGATGACGGACTCCAAACTTGCCAAAATCACTTAGCGTGACTGATTGATGATCGGCTAAAGCCTTGGTGACGCAAGCTAAAACTGCTTCAAGACTAGCTGAAGCCATCCCATAACTTAGTCCGTCAACTTCCACCATCATGCCCCGAATGATATCTTGACGGTTAATATCTGCCATAGAGCTTATCAAATGATTAATTGATGATGTCGCGCAATGCGCGACATCACGGCTGGTTTTAGCCTGCGGATTCTAGCTCATCGGCAAAAAACCAAGACTTGGTGCTGTCAGGGAACTTGACGACGAAGCCCCATTTGCCACCATCCATAATTTTTTCTTCTTTAATCACGCCGATTTCGCCAACCTTGCTAGCGATTGCCTTACCGCTGCCATCTTTGAAACTACGAACACGAACTTTTTGACCAACTTGCATAATGTTTGCTTCTCGTACCGAACTCGATAAATCTGTTGCGTTTGCTTTAAAAAGTTTACATTAGATGTTAGCCCTATAAAATAAAGAACCAATTTGTTGTGGCGCGGCTTTACCTCGCCACCATAAATTAATACTCGTGAGGAATGCCCCAATGTCAGTGACGATCGCCCAATTGCAAAAATGGAAACAGCAAAAAAAGCCGATCGCAGCGCTGACAGCGAGTGACTATGCGATCGCAAAACTTTTAGACAAAGCAGGCGTAGATATGATCTTGGTGGGTGATTCTTTGGCAATGGTCACATTGGGATACAAAAACACACTGCCTGTCACTCTTGAGGACATGATCCGTCATGCCCAAGCCGTGGGACGCGGTGTTGAAAATGCTTTCCTTATTGTCGATCTGCCATTTCTGAGCTATCAAGTTAGTGCTGAAGAAGCAATGCGATCGGCTGGACGCATTTTTAAAGAAACCGATGCACAAGCGATCAAACTCGAAGGCGGCTATCCCGATATGGTTGAGACTATTCACAAATTAGTGCAAGCGGGAATGCCTGTAATGGGGCATGTCGGATTAACACCACAATCGGTACATCGAATTGGTTATCGCGTTCAAGGTAACACGCCTGATTCTGCTGCCGAAATTTTAGATCAGTCTAAAGCTTTAGTGGAAGCTGGTATTTTTGCACTCTTATTAGAAAATATTCCTACAGATTTAGCCACCCAAATCACGGAACTAATTCCCGTTCCCACGATTGGTATTGGTGCAGGGCAAGGCTGTGATGGACAGATTCTAGTAACTCACGATGTCTTGGGATTATCCGATTGGCAACCACCATTTGCACACAAGTATGCAGATCTAAAAAGCACAATTACAGAAGCAGTTCAACAGTATTGCCAAGATGTACGAAACGGCTAAATCAGAGAATGGCGGCGCTTCTCGCCGCCATTCTCTGATTGGGGTTTTGATAAATATGCTTTACGGTTTGGCTCATCAAAATGCTCGATCGCATATCGCAACATCGTGCGGGGCATTTGTTGATAATAGATGTCCAAAAATCCAACTAAAACTTGGCGATCTTGTTTACCAACTTCGCGCAACATCCAACCAACGGCTTTGTGGATGAGATCATGGGAATTATTTAGCAGAATTATAGCAATTTCGAGAGTATCGGTAAACTGCTGATGTTTGATAAATTCTAAGGTGGAAACGATCGCAATTCTCTGTTCCCAAAGATTTTGCGATCGGGCTAATTTATATAAAATGTTGCGATCTTGATGCAGCAAATGTACACCCAAAATCTGACGACAGGTGACATCCACTAAATCCCAATTATTAATCCATTTAGTATAATTGAGATAGAACGTAAAGATTGCTTCTCGTTTAGAAGTATCGGCTTTAGGGAATTGATAGGTGAGAATCAACAACGCCGTGAGACGATATTCATGAATGTCCGTTTGCAGAAGTTGTTCGAGATCATCAAAGCCAAGACTGACAAACTTTTTGGCTAATTGCCGCTGTTCTGGCACAGTAATCCCTAAAAAGCGATCGCCTTCTCCATATTCGCCTTTACCCGTTTTAAAAAACCGAGAAAGTGCGATCGCTTTTGTCGGGCTAGCCATTGCATCTAGCTCACTCTTAAGATCAGCGTGTGTTAGCATAATTTGCAGGATGTTTTTCGTTAATATAGCAATGCAAGTTTTGCAGCTCAGAAGATGAGTGGTGGCGCTTTGCGCCAC
>JAYUSC010000641.1:0-2753 GCA_043755885.1 Pseudanabaena sp.
TTTCATCGCTTCCCTAATCTTGCTGGTATATTCATCGCGGCGGGCGATCGCTCTTTTGTAGAGAATCTCGCTTGGTTTGACAAATAGTTCGCGGAATTCGAGCAAGAATCCGACATATTCGCCTTGTGGCAATTCAGGGATGCACATTTCCAGTTTTCCTAATTCGGGACAGGGCTGTGCCATGAAACTGGAGAAGTTGATACCGCCACTGGTAGCGAGGGTTAACCAACGTCTTCTTACTAAGTCTTCAATCTTTCTTACCACATAAGGATGTTCTAGTAGTTGTCCATAGATGTCATGTTTGAGGATTTCCGATAGGATTTTGCCGTCGGCTTCTTCTTCGCGTTCTTCTTCAGGTTCATCTACTTTCACCCATTGTTCGGTTTGTACTAGTTGGCAGAGTTGTTTGACATCAGATTGGGCTGCTACTAATGTTTCGGCTTTAAGTTGGGTAATTGGTAAGACATCATGGGCGATCGCCTGTTGGCTGAACCATTGCCAAACGGTATAGGAGGTCTTGACGCTGCGCTTTTGGGCGAAGTTGACGATGCCTAGTTTTAGGCTGGCTACTTGTTGGATTCCTAATGTCGGTTTATGTCCTTTAAAACATGATAGTGGCATTACTAAGTCCACTCCTTGGGGTAGGTTTAGTTCTACTTGCAATGTCCCTTTGGCTACCCATGCGTTGGTTATTCCTGCCCGAAATTGGAATGGGGTATTTGCGGGGATTGCGTAGTCTTCGCTTTGACGGAGTTGATTTAACAACTCATGGCTGATTTTGCCATGACAGTCATCGGTGCGATGTTCTTTGTCTTGGACGATCAAATAAATCCAAGTAGTCTTTCTAGCTCAGGGTTTGCACCACCTTTTACCATGCGATCGGAGTTTCTTCAGGCTTATCAGGATTGATCCATGCGATCGCTTTTAATTCCCTTAGTTCTTCAACTTCTTGGGCTGCCTGTGTAAAAAATCTTCGAGCCGTCTTATCGTCTAGAGAAACAACTATTTTATCTGTAGCTAGTGCGGCTTCGATTAAATGGATATCTTTTTTAACTTGCGATCGCTGATTCTCAGTTAGGTTTTCCAAAAGGATATCAGCCATATAAATTTTAGCTCGAAGATCGGAGTCTTCTAAAGGTTTGATGCGGATTAACTTTCCTCTTCTTTCCATTTTACCTCGCCATGCCTGACCAAAGCGTGATGTATGATTATTCCATTCAGTTTCTAAAGCTCTTGTCAGAACTGCACGATGACAGATTTCAAGAACATTTTGCAGGAACTGATAGCAATGTTTTGATGTTGGGTATATGGCATTTTCATCGCCACTAGCTTTTAAGACAGAAGCGTCTATTACCAAAAGTTTAGAATTTTTAGTACTCATTCTGCTTTTTCCATCGTTTTTCGCTAGCAGCCTCTAGATAACATCCCTCTTCGTCTAAAAACACATCTGGAAAATCCAATGGAAAATCGGGATTACCATATCCACCTGTTGTATTGAGAGGTGTAGAAGTTACTTGCGTAAAACCATGTTCATCTCGATTAAACCAATGCAAAATTGTCTTCTCAGCCGATATTTTATCCTCAGCAACGAGGGACTGAATTCTTCTTAAAAGTAGATCGCTATGGGTTTCTAACACAACTCTGACCCCACGATTAGCTGCATCCACAATTATTTCGCCTAAATTCGCCTGAGCGCGAGGATGAAGATGAATTTCTGGTTCTTCTAGATAGACTAATTGTTCTGGCTCGGCAGCTACTAAAGCCACTAACACAGGCAAAATCTGGGATACTCCCGATCCCACATCTACAATATTCACCATGTCATCACTATCGTTACTTCGAGTAACTCTCAACTCAATTTGAGTGTCATTCAGATTTTCTGCTTCAACTTTCTTTACAAGATTCAGAAAAGCTAAAGCGTCATTTAAAGCTTCAAGTTTAGCAGTATTTTTTTTACTCCAATAACTAATTAGACTACCGATATAGTTATCAAATGCTCCTGAATAATGTGGATGATTACTATCAAAAGCCAGCAATTTATACGTGCGTTCAAGGTTATTTCTCATTCCCTTAACATGAATAATCTCACTGATTTCAGTGGAAAATGCTGGAGTAGGATTATAAATAGGGAATCCTATTTCAGGTACAGTACAAATTAGATAGTAATAGAAATTAGTAATCTTATAGTTTAGTGAACCTTCTTTATGTATCTCATACAATCTTGTTGTTTCTGGAGGCAAAGCCTTAATGATTTCTTCTCTTGTCATTTCTGGAGAAAGAGTAACCTTATTAAAAGTTTTAACTAAATGTTGTAAATAGTCTTCAAAAGAGTAGCTTGTCTCAACAGTTTGAAGACCCACATCGGGAATATTTTGAAACTTAAGTCTACAGAAACGATTTATGTCAATATCAATTTGTACTGTAAATATATCCTGCTGATTAGCCTTTGAAAAGCGAGAAAGTATTTGTTTTACAGACGTAAATCTTATATTCTCTCCATTTAAGCTTAAACCACCATAACTGTAGGGAGATTCAAGTGTTTGCTTCATGAGTAAAAGAGGTTGCATGATGCTAGATTTACCAGAGCTATTAGCACCCGCAAGGATTGTCAAAGGACGAATATCAATCGAACATTCATTTGCAATTGACTTAAACCCACTTATGGAAATTTTAGTAATGCCCTTTGATTCAGAGTTGTTCATGGCTTTTTATATTTGCTGATGCCTATTTTAACTCAATTGCAAAAAATTATA
>JAYUSC010000642.1:0-6402 GCA_043755885.1 Pseudanabaena sp.
GTCATAATTTTTGATCGGTATTTGGGATTGGTAAATTCGCGATCGCCAAGCAGCTAGATCTAAAGTAACTATTTAAGAATTGAGCTAGATCCCCCCCAGCCCCCCTTAAGAAGGGGGGAGAATTAAATTCTTCCCCCTTCTTAAGGGGGATTGAGGGGGATCTCTTAGGATTTTTAGCCGCAGAAAGTAATTCTTAAATGGTTTCTAATTATATAATCTCTTCATTCAATAATCAAAGGTTGGCGCTTTGCGCCAACCTTTGATTAATTAACGTATTGATACCTTGAGCCAAATCTTTCCAAAATCCCTATATCTCCATATTCCCTTTTGCAAGCGGCGCTGCTTTTATTGTGACTTCGCGATTACGACTGGCGGCGAAAATCTTAAACAGCAATATGTGGATGTGCTATGTCAAGAAATTGCGCTCACCGTCGCGGAGATTCCTCCCTCAGAACCCTTGCAAACAATCTTTTTTGGTGGTGGTACGCCATCCTTGCTGTCAGTGCCACAGGTAGCTCAAATTCTAGATGCGATCGCAAAATATTTTGCGATCGCACCTAATGCCGATATATCTCTTGAAGCGAATGCGGGAACAGTTAGTCTGGAAAGTTTGCAAGGTTATCGCAGTTTGGGCATAAATCGGATTAGTCTAGGCGCACAGGCTTTTCAGCAAGAGTTATTGGATGTCTGCGGACGTGGGCATAGCGTCGCTGAGATCTATGAAGCGGTGGATGCAATTAAGAATGCGGGATTTGAGAACTTTAGTTTAGACTTGATTTCAGGACTACCCCATCAATCGATCGCAGATTGGCAAGATTCGCTTCAAAATGCGATCGCCTTAGAGCCTAAACATCTATCGATTTACGACCTCACGATCGAAGAGGGAACTGCCTTTAATAAGCGCTATCAAGCAGGTGACAATCCATTACCAACGGAATCTCATACAGTCGAGATGTATACATTTGCTCATGAGTTACTTCCATCCGCAGGTTATGAACATTACGAAATCTCAAATTACGCTCAATCTGGTTATCAATCACAACATAATTTGACCTATTGGCACAATCAGCCTTTTTATGGCCTTGGCATGGGCGCAACCAGCTACATCAATCGCCAAAGAATCGATCGCCCTCAAAAAATGCGTGTCTATCTCGATGCGATCGCAATTTGGCAAAGTACAGGAATTGGCTTCACAGCACCGACCATCGAGCCTGCGGAGGAGTTAGTGGATACACTCATGCAGGGTTTACGATTGAGGGTAGGTTTGAGTTTGAATGCGCTGCAAGCAACTTATGGCAAAGATTTATGCGATCGCGCCTTGCAGATTCTCGATCGCTATCGTGAGCAGGATTGGGTCAGGTTTGTGGAACAGGCTGAGGATGTTCGCATTATGTTAGTGCCTCCCGTTGGTTGGTTGTTTTCTGATATCGTCATCGCTGACTTGTACGAGAATTTATAGGTTTAGGGTTTAATATGCGATTTTTGCTGCATGGCGATGATAATTATGCTGAAGGTTTAGAGTAAAATCAAACCTAGATGGCACTCATGCCCGTTACTTTTTGTTTGTTGAGTAAAATTATGGCAAAGTTAACTGTTGATTTAGAAACTTCAGCAGATGTATTGGGAACTACTCCCGATCGCTTTTTAGCTTGGTTAAAGCGCGAATATTTGCATAGCTTGCTCTATTTTAACGATACGCCGCAGATTTCTATTTTTACGCTGGCGCGGATTCTGGATACTACGCCTAGAGAGTTGGTTGATTTCTTAGAAGAATCCGATCTAGAAGATCGTTTGGATTTGCAAGATGCTCTAGAGGCAATCGCAAAGTCAGAAAGTTTAGGGGAGCCACCAATTCCTTGGGAATCGGTGGTGGGAGAGTTAGTTTAGATGTCCTATGAAGTGCAAATATTGCCAAAAGCAGCGCGACAGATAAAAGCTTTATCGGCTGAAGTACGTCAGGATATATCGCTCACAATTCAATCATTAGCCAATGAGCCAAGACCTATCGGAGTTAAGAAGCTATCAGGTGAGAAGGATATCTATCGGGTCAGGGTAGGAAATTATCGCGTTCTTTATCGAATTGTCGATAAGGTTTTGGTAGTTGTGGTTGTCTCAGTTGGTCATCGTCGCGAAGTTTATCGCGATCGGTGATTTTAGTAACTACAGCGTTCATTGATGTCTTTTGCGAATTATTGGCGATCTCTAACTTAAAAAACTACTTGGGAATACTTATTTGACAATGAAAAAATTTTGGATTTTTCTCATGCTGATGCGCGGAAGTTTTTCCTCAAAGAAGAAAGCTACTGTAACTTTGAATTGCCAAAATATTTTGTTTTTCAAAACCTTCTAGAGCAGATATCTCAGGAGATACAAGAAAAACCTCTATCTGACTACTATGGAAATAATGTTGAATCTGGAAAATCAAGACCAACTAAACCCTGTGATTATGAAAATGTCAATTATAGGTTTCTAAATAATAAAGATGGTAAATTTGCTTGGAGACCCCTTCAATTAATTCATCCTGCAATTTATGTATCACTTGTACATAAAATATCGAAGGAAGAAAATTGGAATGTAATCGTAAGTAGAATGGAAGAATTTAACGGCAATTCAAAAATTAAATGCCTCAGTCTTCCTGTCGAAAGTGAAGATAATCTTTCTGATAGGGCAACTACTGTAAACAATTGGTGGCATTCTGTAGAACAAAATTCAATTGAATTAGCCCTTAAATATGAGTATGTTCTGCATACAGATATCTCTGACTGTTATGGTTCTATATATACTCATTCGATAGCATGGGCTTTACATACGAAAGAAACTGCCAAAATGAGCAAAAATGATAGGAATCTAATTGGTAATGTTATTGATTGTTACATCCAAGATATGTCGTTCGGACAGACCAATGGAATTCCACAAGGTAGTGTATTGATGGATTTCGTTGCTGAAATTGTTTTAGGTTATGCGGACTTAGAATTAACTCAAAAAATTGGCAATACAAACTTAAATGATTATGAAATCTTAAGATATAGAGATGACTATAGGATTTTTACGAATAACCCACAAGATGGCGATCTGATACTAAAGATTTTAACTGAGATTCTAGTTGATTTAGGCTTAAAACTTAATCCACAAAAGACGCTTGCTTCAAATAATGTAATTAGACATTCAATCAAGCAAGATAAATTAGACTGGATTAAAAGTCAAAAATATATTGCGAATTTACAGGGGCAATTACTCCTAATTCATGATTTTTCGTGCAAACATCCTAACTCTGGAAGCTTAAGTAAAGCACTAGATAAGTTTTTTACTCGAATTCAAAGATTAAAAAAGAACAGGGATGATATTTTAGTTTTGATCAGTATTCTTGTAGATATCATGTTCAAAAGCCCAAGAACTTATCCGATTGGTTCAGCCATACTCAGTAAATTTCTCTCTTTAATTGAGTCCGATGATGAGCAACGCAGAATTCTTAATTCTGTCATTAGTAAATTCAGTATTTTGCCAAATATAGGCTATCTTGAAATCTGGATTCAGAGAATTGTGATAAAAACTATTCATGAAATCCAGTTTGTGGAACCAATATGCAGGAAATTAAATAATTCAAATATTCCTTTGTGGAATTCAGACTGGCTGAATAACAATGGACTTAAAAGACTCATCACCAATGGATCGATAGTTGAAAGAACAATTATTGAGGAGATGAATGAGATAATTGAAGAAGAAGAAGTCAGGCTTTTTGGTGTCAAAAATAGATATTTACTGTAGATTGATGAACCTAACATATGAATAACAACTAGATTTGCGATCGCATTTGTGGGTGATGATTTGCGATCGAGGTTTTGTGTGGTGAGATTGCGATCGCAGTTTGATGTTGGTGATGAAGGGGCGATCAGTCAGCAAATTTCGTTTAGAATAGAAAAAACTATACTAGGTTTAGAATATCGAGTAGGCGATCGCATACTTTAGCGAGGAGTTACAAACAAATGACACAAGCTTTAATCTCAACAAAATCATCAAATTTATATGACCGTGATTTCTTGCTATGGACAGAAGAAACAATTACCCATTTACAAACTAGTGACTTTAAACAACTAGATATTAACAACTTGATCGAGGAGATTGACTCATTGGGAAAAGCTCAGAAAAATTCGCTTAAGGGACAAATTCGCGCCCTCATCGAGCATATTATGAAACGATGCTATGTTGATATGCCACTGGAGTACAACGGATGGGAACGCACAATTCGCAATATTCGTCCTGAAATAGAGGATCTAATAGAAACTTCTCCTAGTTTACAGAACGACTATTCAAAAATCCTTGATACGGTTTATCGTCAATGTCTCAAAAAACTACGTCCAGAATATAAAACAACAAAGTTTCCAGAAACATGGCAATTTAGCCGATCACTAGACGATCTTCTCAACTTGGACTTTTGGGAATAGATCGCAAATTCACTCTAGTTCTATCTAACCGATGTTTGATTTTGAGAGGATAGGCGATCAGTTTTTTGGATGTTGATAGTGCGATCGCAGTTTGATGTTGAGGAGATTTGCGATCGCATTTATGGGTGTTGAGTTGCGATCGCGGCTTGACTCATTAACTTATCTAATCATAGATTTCCCTACGATGTCCGATCTGATGAATAGTGAGACTTTTTTGCGATTGAGCGATCGCATAAATAACCCGATGATCTCCAACACGCAGCTTAAAAAAACTTGATAAATTACCAGTGAGCGACAGAGGTGTAATTTGTTCAAAATTTTCGCCCAACCACTTGATTTTACGAGCTATCCGTATTTGATTAGTGCGATCAATTTTTATAAGATCAGCGATCGCCTCAGAAGTAAAATCAATACTATAACTCATCCCAATTAAGCCCCAATGATTGCATAGCTAGAACCGCAGGAACAACATTTGATTGCAGTTGTTGTCGTAACAAACGCTCCACAACTATTTTTTTCAACTTCTTTCCTTCATCTAGATCAATATATTCTTCTAGCACTTCAATTACAACTTCACGAACTAGTAAACGAAACTGTTCGGTAGTGAGTTCTTTTATTTGCATAACATTACGGCTCTACTACTTGTTTTGAATTAATTCTAACGTAATCGTCAATATAGTTTAGCAAAGAGATCTCAGTTTGATGTTGGGGAGATTTGCGATCGCGATATTTAGAGTTACATGCTAAAAAAAAGAGAAGCCTCGCAACGCGAGGCTTCTCTTTTTTTTAGTGCTATGCACTTTTTAGAACTAGGCTGCCGCGAAGTTAGCAGCGACAAAATCCCAGTTGATTAGTTTTTCGACAAAATTAGTCATGAAGTTAGGACGGCTATTTTGGAAGTCCAAATAGTAAGCATGTTCCCAAACATCCATTGTCAACAAAGGAACTTGTCCTTGATGCACTAAAGGGTTTTCAGCATTAGGAGTTTTGGTGATTTTCAGCTTGCCGCCTTCAGCAACTAGCCAAGCCCAGCCACTACCAAATTGGGTAGCACCAGCATTCTTAAATTCAGTCTTAAAGTTATCCAAGCTACCAAAGCTAGCATTGATTGCATCCAACAAAGCACCAGTAGGAGCGCCGCCACCAGCAGGAGTGATCCCATTCCAGTAGAAAGTGTGGTTCCAAACTTGAGCCGCGTTATTGAAAATTCCAGCCTTGCCTTCTTTGTAGCTAATTTTGATGACTTCTTCCAAGGTTTTGTCAGCAAGATCAGTATCTTTAATCAGGTTGTTGAGGTTGGTTACATAAGCAGCATGATGCTTACCATAATGAAACGATAGAGTCTCAGCAGACATACCCGAAGCAGCGAGAGCATCTTGGGCGTAGGGTAAAGATGGGAGTTCAAATGCCATTGTTGTATAACCTTTTAAAGTTTGAAGCGCTTTCTCAGCTTTAAGTATTGTTACAATTTTGACACTCCTCAGCCTTAAGGCATGAAGATTCTTGGACTCACTATTGCCTGTAGGACTTGCCCTAGCATGGTCTTACTTAGTGATACCTAGTCTTGCAACTAGCTTCTCAAGCGTGAATTTCCGTGTGCCCTGCGGTATTAACTATATTTTAGTGTAAAGCCGTGCTAGAAGCACGGGGTTTTAAACCCAATTTTCCGATAAATTAGCCACAACTCACGTTAACTTACGACAAAGAGCTTGCATACATCAAAACATTAATTTGGTAGGATCAAGGCTCTTTAATATTCAGTAAGTATTTGTACAAAATAAATTATCCAAACCCATAAAATTGCGTTCCACATTTTGTATTAATAGCCTTCCTACATTTAATTGAGCCTTCCTACTTAATTAATAGGTAGAAGTTCAAGGGGGCTAAGGGAGAAGAGAAGGTGGAATTTGTCCAGAACGAGCAGCCAAGATAGATTCAGTCAAAAAATCAAGAATATTAC